>CANLGS010000006.1 GCA_947490035.1 Gemmataceae bacterium | reverse complement strand
GCCGGCCGGCGAGCGGGCCGCGGCGCTGCTCCGCCGGCCCGTCGTCCTGCTCCTGCTCCTGCTCGTGTCCCTCGCGGGCGGACTCATTTACTGGGCCGTGCGGTAGAAGCAATTTTTGCAAGTTCGGCCCGAAGTAGGGTATACTGTGACGACACGCCGGCTCGTCCGGCGCGGCCCGCGGCTTACTCTCCCATTCGCCCGCCGGACCTCCGGGATGGACTTTCAACTACAGAATGCGCGCACCGGGGAAACCGTCAAACTGACTCCCGAGCGCACGCTGATCGGCACCGCCGATCACGCCACCGTGCGGACGGACGACGGCCCGTACATGGCCGCGCTCGCGGTCCGCTACCCGACCGGGTGGGCGGTGTTCGGGCTGTCCGACGAGGGCGTGATTTTCAACCGCCGCCCGCTCCGCGCGGCCCAGCGGGTAACGCCGAAGAAGGGCGACCTGCTCGTCGTCGGCGACGACCGGTACACGTTCCTCGCCCCCCGGAGCGACCCCGACCCGGCCGACGACACTCCGGCGCCCGACTGCTTCGCGTACATCACCAACCCGGACGGCATGGAAGAGTGCCGGGCGGTCGATCACGACCTGCTGTTCGGCCGGCTCCCGTTCTGCCACGTCCAACTGGCCGACACGCGGCTCTCGCGCCTCAGCTCGCTGCTGGCGGCGCACGGCGGGCACTGGTACATTCACACGCTCTCCAAGAAGCCGCTCGGCCGGAACCGCAAGGCGGTGACGCACCTCGCCCGCGTCGCGGACGGCGACGAGCTGCTCATCGGCCCCCTGGTGGTGCGGATCGAGATTAGACCATCGAGCGCGGAGCGCTCCACGCTCGTGCCGGCGCCCGGCACCGGGTCGCGCGACCGCCAGCCGCAGGGCCGGCCGGCGGCAGCCACCGACGACATGCCGGCCATCACCGACACGTCCGTGGACGACGACCCGGCCCCGCGCCTCGACCTGCTCACGCTCCACGCCCGCGGGCAGCAACTGGAGAACTGGCTGAAGCGGCAGACGCCGACCGCGCCGCCCTCGAAGGGCTGCCTCGGCGGGTGGCTCGGCTCGCAGCGCGACCGCCTCAAGCGGTTCTGGCTCGACACCCCCGAAACGACCGCCCCGCGCAGCCTGCGCAACGCCGGCCGCGCGGAGGAGGCGCTCGCGGTTCTGGACCGCGCCATCCGCGCCCGGCCGGACGGCCCCGAGTTGCTCCGCGAGCTGTACCGGCTCTACGAATCGGTCGGGCTGTTCGACCTGTGCTACCGCCCGCTGCGCCACATCGAGAAGCTGGCGCAGGCCCGCGGCGCCCCGGACCCGTGAGTGTTCGAGACGCTGGCGAAGTTGTGCGAGCGCCTGGGCCGCGAGCGCCCGGAGATGTTCGACCGCGCCGTCGGGTACTGGAGCAAACTCGAAGCCGCGACCGGCGTGAGCTACGCGCGCCAGCGCGAGGACGTGATGGCTCGCCGCACGCTCCACGAGGGCGGCTACGCCAACGCCGACGACGGCGCGTGACAGCTGGCTCTTTTCTCCGAAGAAAGAAGACGAAGAGCCGCAGATGACGCAGAGAAACGCAGATCAAAACCAAGAAGCAGAGTTCTTCAAAACACTGTTTTCTGTCTTAATCTGCGTCCTTCTGCGTTATCTGCGGCTCTTCGTCTTCTTTCTTCGCACCACAACCAAACCAAGACCGGTCACGGAGTGACCGGACCACAGCGAGCTACCCCATGCGCCCGATGATCGACGCACACCTCGACCTCGCGCTCAACGCGCTCAACTACAACCGCGACCTGTTCCTGTCGGTTTCCGAACTGCGCGCGGTGGAGAAGGACTTCACCGACATCAAGTGCCGGTCGCGCGCGACGGTCACGTTCCCCGAACTGAAGCGGTGCCGCGTGCCGGTGTGCGTCGCGACCCTTCTTGCCCGCAGCGGCCCGGACGCGGCAGGGCGGTGGGGCTTCCTGCGCGGCGACATCGACTACGCCAGCCGCCACATCGCCTACGCCCACTGCGCCGGTTCGCTCGGCTACTACCGGCTGCTCGAAGCGCAAGGGCACCTGAAGTTCATCCACACGCGCGGCGAACTTTCGGCCCACTGGAAGGCGTGGGAAGCCGACCCGGACGGCACGCCGCTCGGCATCATCCTGAGCATGGAGGGCGCCGACCCGATCGTGAACCCGGAGCAAGTCGCGCACTGGTTCGGGTTGGGCTTGCGCGCGGTCGGTCCGGCGCACTACGGGCGCGGCCAGTACGCCTACGGCACCGCGACCGACGGCCCGCTCTCCCCGGCCGGCGTGCAGTTGCTCAAGGAGTTCATGAAGGTCGGGATGATCCTCGACGTGACGCACCTCGCGGACCAGTCGTTCTGGCAGGCGATGGACGTGTACGACGGCCCGATGCTCGCGAGCCACCACAACCTGCGCTCGCTGGTAAACAACGACCGACAGATGACGGATGAGATGGCGAAGGAACTCATCAAGCGGAACGCAGTCATCGGCTCCGCGTTCGACGCGTGGATGATGTACCCCGGCTGGGTGCGCGGACAGACCAAGCCCGAAGTGGTCGGGTTGGAAGCGATCGTCGATCACATGGACCGCATCTGTCAGTTCGCGGGCAGCGCGAAGCACGTCGCGTTCGGCACCGACCTCGACGGCGGGTTCGGCACCGAGCAGACGCCGCGCGACCTCGACACCATCACCGACGTTCACAAGCTGGAAGCCATCCTCGCGCGCCGCGGTTACAGCCCCGCCGACATCGACGGCATCTTCTACGGCAACTGGCTGCGGTTCTTCGGCTCGGCGCTGCCCGCGTGAGTCGTGTTCGTAGGGTGGGACAAGGCTCGGCGCCGTCCCACCGTCTTTAGCTCGGGCTTGGTGGCACAGACATTCCTGTCTGTGCGGCTTCGCAACTCGTCGCCACACAGACAGGAATGTCTGTGCCACAAGATCAATGGTGGGACGGCGCCGAGCCTTGTCCCGCCCTACGAAAACAGGATCGCCCCAATCGGAGGAACCGATGACCGACGCGACTCCTCTCTTGCTCGGCGGCGTTCGTGTGCCCCGGTTCCTGTACGGGACCGCGTGGAAGGAGGACGCGACGCAGCCGCTGACCGCGCTCGCGCTGCAACAAGGCTTCCGCGGCATCGACACCGCGAACCAGCGCAAGCACTATCACGAAGCCGCCGTCGGCGACGCGGTGAAAGCCGCGATTACAAGCGGCCTCGTGACGCGCGACGACCTGTTCCTGCAAACCAAGTTCACGTCGCGCGGCGGCCAAGATCACCGCCTCCCCTACGACCCGAACGCGCCCGTCGCCAAGCAAGTGGAACAGTCCTTCGCGAGTTCGCTCGACCACTTCGGCGCTGAGGTAATCGACTCTTACGTGCTACACGGCCCGACGACGCGGACCGGGCTGGCCGCGGCCGACTGGGACGCGTGGTGTGCGATGGAGGCCATCCACGACAGCGGTCGCGCCCGGTTACTCGGCGTGAGCAACGTCACGCTCGAACAACTTCAGTTGCTCTGCGCGAGCGCGCGTGTGAAGCCGCGGTTCGTGCAGAACCGGTGCTACGCGGCCCGCGGTTGGGACCGCGCGATCCGCCAGTTCTGCGCCGCGAACGACATCATGTATCAAGGCTTCTCGCTGCTGACCGGCAACCGCGACGCACTCGCCCGCCCGGAGTTGGCGCGCATCGCGAAGCGCTACGGCCGCACCGTGGAACAACTCGTCTTCCGGTTCGCGCTGGATGTGGGAATGATGATCCTGACCGGCACCACCGACGCGGGTCACATGCGGGCCGATCTCGACGTGTTCGGTTTCGCGCTGGAGCCTGACGAAGTCGCGCTCGTCGAAGGCGTACTCTCGCGGTGAGCCTCGCGCGTTATTCTTCACCGGCGCCGAGTGGCGTCCGGTGATCGTTGCAATCTCGCTGCGCGGGCGGGCGTCCGTCGCTGACGCGTCCGGCTCGTCAAGAACGTGTCAACTTCACGGCCTACTTCACGCCGCTCTTTTCGCGGGCCGGGAGGAACTCGTCGCCCTTGTTCCACGTCGGCAGTTTGTCCGCGTCGGCGGCGTCGCGGGCCACGTCCAGCGCGAAGCCGGCCAGCACCACGAACCCCGTGTAGTCCCAGTCCGGTTGCACCTCGTCCTGCGGCGAGTGGTACGCCTTGTCGTTGAACTCCTTCAGCGCCTTGCGCACGGCGTCCGGCGTCTTGCCCTTGATCTTCACGCCCGCGCCCACGGAGAACGCGGGCACGCCGGCGCGGGCCATCGAGAAGTGGTCCGACCGGTAGAAGATGCCGAGGTGCGCACGCTCGTCGGCTTCGACCTCCAGCGCGTGCTTCTTCGCCGCGGATTGAACCACCGGCCACGCGGTCGTCCGGTCCGCGCCGGTGACGACGATCGACTCCGGCACGCCCAGCGGCAGGATCATGTCGAAGTTCAGGTTGAGCGCGGTCTTGCCCAGCGGGACGATCGGGTTCTGCGCGTAGAACTTCGACCCGAGCAGCCCCTTCTCTTCCGCGGTGACGGCGAGGAAGATCGCCGACCGCTTCGGCTTCGGCGTCTGCGCCGCCCACGCGCGGGCCAGTTCCATCAGCAGGGCGGTGCCGGTCGCGTTGTCCGCGGCGCCGTTGTAGATCGTGTCGCCGACGACGCCCCGGCCGATGCCGAGGTGGTCCCAGTGCGCCGTGAAGATGACGACTTCCGACTTCAGCGTCGGGTCGCTGCCTTCGACCATGCCGACGACGTTGTTGCTCACGATCTTCTCGACCTTCGTCGGGATGTTGCCCTTCAGGTTGACGCCGAGCGAGACCGCCTTGAAGCCTTTCGTATCGGCTTTCTTGAGCGCCTCGTCCACCGTCAAGCCGGACAGCGCGAGGAGCTTTTCGCCGGCCTTGCGCGAGAGCCACCCGGCGAACGCGAGCGCCGGCTTGTCGGCGTCGCGCTTGAGCTGCGCGCCGTCGAGCGGTCGGACGACGGAGTACGGGTAGCCCGCCGTTTCGTTCGTGTGGATGATGAAGCAGGCTTTGGCGCCGCGGCGCGCGGCTTCCTCGAACTTGAACGTCCAGCGCCCGTAGTAGGTGAGCGCGCGGCCGCCGAAAAATTTGGGGTCGTCTGAAGGCGGCTCGTTGGTGAAGAGGGCGACGATCTTGCCCTTCACGTCGATGCCTTTGTAGTCGTCCCAGTCGAACTCCGGGGCGGTGATGCCGTGGCCGACGAACACCGCCTCGGCGTCGAACTGTTCGAGTTCCGTCTGCGTGTGGCTGGTGCCAGAGAACTCCTCTTCGCAGACGATGTCGAGTGTGTCCTTGCCCTTCGTCGCTTGGAGTGTGGACTTCGGACTGGTGAACACGCGCACGAGCGGCACGGGTTGGAGGTACGAGCCGGCCGCGCCCACCGGCTTGAGGCCGGCCTTCTTGAACGCGGCCGCGATGTAATCGGTGGTGAGTTCTTCGCCGCGCGTGCCGGGGCCGCGCCCTTCGAGCCGGTCGCTCGCGAGGTACGCGATGTCGGCCTTGATCCGCTCGGCGGAGATCGCGGGCGGTGGGTCGGCCGCGCGGGTCGCGTTCGCGAGGAACGCGACGCAGAGGAACGGCATCAGTCGGTGTACCACGGGAGTGCCCTTATCGCGTTACGCAGTTGTGTGCCCGTGGGCGTCGGTTCGGCTACGCCCGCGGCTTCTGCCCGGTCGCCTGGTCTTCCTTCGGCGGCAGTGCCAGACCCTTCGTCATCAGCTTGGCGGTCGCCTTCGTGCTGCGCTCCGGCAGGTTCGCGGGCACGGGCGGCGCGACCTTCTCCTTCTTCTCGCGCACGAACCGCTTCCGCTTCGGCTTCTCAATCATAACGGGCGGCGGTGGGGGTGGAGCGACGGGCTCCGGAACCACCGGGGCCGTCTTCGCCATCGGCTTCGCGACGGTTTCCTTGCCCTTCGTCGGGGTGCCCTTCTGCTCCGCCGGTTTCACCGCCTCTTTCTTCATTTCCGCCGGCTTCGGCTCCTCGGGCTTGATAGCTTCCTTCTTCTGCTTCTTCCCCATCGAATGTGACTCCCGGAGTGTGAGTGAATCGTGTGCGGTTCAGTACTGCTTCTGGATGGGCGGCGTGGCGCCGAGGATGTTCCCGCGGTCGTCGGCCGTCACGAAGTAGCTGTTGGGGATCAGCACGGCGGTCGCGTCCTCGCCGATCAGCACGTTGACGCGGAAGTTGTTGCCCCACAGCGGCAGGACGGCCACGCGAAGCAGGCGGCTCGGGCTGCCGAGCGCCGCGAGGACGCCGGCCCGGATGACCGCTTCGCGCTGGCCGGTGGGCTGCGCCTTCGCGCCCTCCGGGTCTTCTTCGGGCGGCTTGGCGGGCTTCTGTGACTTGGACATCGCGGCCTCTTGTTCGGGTGCGGTGCGGACCGGGCGATATCATTGTAGACCGCGGACGGCGCACGCACGGCCGAAACCCCGGCGAACCTCATGGTCCGCCGGGGTTTCGTGTCCGTTCGGGGTCGCCGTCACGGCTTCTTCTTCGGGGGCGGGGCGGCTTTCACCGGCGGCGCCTTCGCGTCCTTCTTGGGTTTCTTCTTCTCCTTGCCCTGCGAGTTGTTGCCCTTCGCCATGACGAGTACCTCGGTTGGGTTGGTCGGAACCGCGGGGCGGAGTTCGCGCCCGCCGTACTTCGGTCATACACGGGGAAGGGCGGGCGGTCCACTCCAGACCGGGGAAACGCGCCGGGTTCGCGCGGCACGCGCCGCGCGAACCGGTGTCCCGCCGACATCGGGTGCGACCCACAAGGTCACTTCTTCGGCCGCGCCTCCAGCTTCGTCTCAAGCTCGCGCGTCTGCTTCTCCACTTCGTTGAAGCGCGGCGGCCAGCTCTGGGTCCGCAGCTTGCGCACGGTCTTCGCGGCCGCGTCCCACGACTTCAGTTCGATCTGCGCCGCGGCCAACTTCAGCAACCCGGTCGGCTCCAGCGCGCGAACCTCCGCCACTCGCTCCCAGTGCGCGATCGCCTCCGGCCAGCGGTTCTGCTTCTCGCGCACTTCCGCCAGCAGCGCGTGACCCTCCGACTCGTTGGGCAGCATCTCCACCACCGACGTGTACGCGCGCTCCGCTTCGACCGGTTGCTTCAACTCCGTACAGCGCTTGCCGAGTTGCTCGTACAACTTGATGTCGCGGCGCGACAGTTCGACCGCGCGCAGCAGTTGTTCGACCGCGCCTTGCTTGTCGCCGACCTTGTCGAAGCAGACGAGCAGCGCCTCGTAAATCTCGGCGTCGTCGGGCTGCAACTCGGACGCGAGGTGCAACTGCGGAATCGCCCGCGCGTGATCGCCCTTCTGGATGTACGCCTTGCCGACCGCCTTGCGGACCACGGCGCTTTGCAACGGCTCCTTGTCCAGCCAGACGACGTACTCGGCGAGGTCCGGGGCAGCGACGAGAACCTGCACGAGCGCTTCCAGGGTGCGCGTGCGCTGTTCGTGCCGCGGTCCCCAGCTCACCACGGCACCGCTCGCCATCTCGACGGCCTTCTTCGTGTTGCCCAACCCGGAGTAGGCGCTGGCCGCGTGCGCGTAGTAGTTCGACAGCGTGCCGTTGCCGATGCCGCGCCGCGCGTGCGAGCGTTGGTGCAGCGGGATGAGTTCCTCGTAGTACGCGACCGACTGCGTGAATCGCTTGTTCTCCAGGCAACTGTAGGCCAGCGACGCGAGCGTGCCCTCGTTCCACCGGTCCTTCTCGTGGAAGAACTTGTCCGTCTGCTCGAGCAGCGCCATGAGTTCGGCCGCCTTGCCGGTGCGGAAGTACGCGTGCATCAGTTTGGTGCGGTAGCCGAGGTTCTCCGGGCGCGTCTCGACCAGCGGCAGCAACAGCGGGATGGACTCCGCGAACCGCTGCTCCTGGTGCAAGTAATCGGCGAGTTGCCAGCGGCCGGACTCCGCGAGCACCTTCTGCTCGTGCGCAGCGAAGAGGATTTCGATCGCGCGCTTCTGGCGCGGCAGACCGTTGAAGAGGTAGCCGGCGATGTACTCGACCGACGCGCTCGATGTCTTGCGCTCCGCGAGCACCTCCTCCGCGGCCTTCGCGAAGTCGGCCTCCTTCGCGGCCCAGTAGTAACTGTGGTGGCGGTCGTAGATCGCGCGGGATCGCGACTCGCGCGAACGCAGGTCGCGCCGCAGTTCGGTCAGCACGAGCTTCAGCAGGCGCGGTTCGAGGTCGCCCAGTTCCTTCACCTCCGTGCGCCACTCGCCGAGCCGGTAGTTGTTCTGGGCCCACGCGTCCTGATTGGTGTAGCGCAGCCAGTCGGGTTCGTCGTCGATGCGGTCCAGCAAGAACGCGATCGCGTCGCGCGGACCGATCAGGTCGCGGAGCGCGTTGGCCGCGTCGCGGACGATCACTTCGTAGTTGCTGGTCTGCTCCTTCAGGACGGTCGGCAGCCGCTTGAACGCGAACGCCTTGAGGTCGTCGCCGACGCCGGCGAACGTAAGTTCGTGCGCCGTGCTGTACATGCGGGTGATCTGGCGGAGCCACTGGTAGCGGTGGTTCTGGTCGGTCCCGGTCAGGTCGGCGAACAGCTTCCGCTCCAGCGCCTTGTACAGCGCCGCGCCCTTGCCGAGCGACAGCTCGCGGTCGCCGCGAAGCGCGCTCAGATACAGTTCGTTCAGACGCGTGACGAGCCACAACTTCTGTCCCGCGTGGACCGGGTGCGCGAGCTGCGCGAGCAGTATCTTCTCGCCGCGGTCGTAGTGCCCGGCGGCTTCCGTGAGCGAAACCAGCGCGGTCAGCGCGTTGTTCGCGGAGGTGGGCAGCACGCCCTTGTTCGCCTCCTCGAACTCCTTCAGCGCGGCTTGCAGAAGGTCCGTCGCCTCGGGACGGCGCGAGTACGCGTCGAGCGTCTCGGCGTGTTTGTGGGCGATGTGCAACCGGTCGAACGAACCGGCCGCGGCGCCCTTGTGGAGCGCTTCGAGTTGGCGCAGTTGCTCCTTCGCGATGGCCGCTTGCGGGACGTTGCCGAGCGCCGCGAGGAAGTCCGCCATGAGCCGCGGTTCGCCCTCCGACCATTCGCGCTTGAACGCGCGTTCGAGTGCCGCGAGCGCGTTGTCCGCGTGCGGGCCGGGCTGGTTCTGCACCTCGGTGGCGCGGCGCTCGACCATCAACTCCAGCAGGTCCAGCGCGCGGTGATCGACGGCGGTCTTGGCCGTGGGCCGAACTTCCGCGATGCGCTTCACGAGTTCGTCCGCGGTGGCCTCGTCGCGCACCTCGCCGAGAACGGTCCGCATCCCCTGGAGGAACGGGTACACCTTCCCGGCGGTGTGCCCGATGACGCCGTCGGGCAGCATCGACAGCAGCGTGAAGTCGTGCGACGCCTGGTAGAACTGTTGGAGTTGCCAGAGGTAGTTCTGCGGGGTGGCGGACTTCTCGAACAGCACGCGGAAGAGGGTCAGCACCTCCGCGTCGAGTTTCGTCGGCAGGTGGCCGGTGGTGGCGCGCCACGGCGACAGGTAGCCGTTGATGCGGTTGCTCAGGTGGTACTCGTCGGTCGTCTTGTAGACCGCGGCGCGCGCCTTCTCGTGTTCCGCGCGGCGGTTCCCGACCAGATACCAGTCGGCCAGCGACCGGTACGCGGCGGGGCTGAGTTCGTCGGCCGCTTCGAGCGCCTCGAACTGCTTGATCGCCTCCGGCACCTTCCCCTGTTCGGCCAACAGGTAGCCGAGCGCGAGCCGCCAGCGGTTGTCGGGGTCGGGGACAGACACCCAGCGCGTGAGTTCGGCTTCGAGTTCCTTCGCGCGGTCGAGCGCGATCAGCAGCCGGTACTTTTCGGCCCGCCAGCGGGTGTCGTCCGGCTTGTCCTTTAGCTGCTGATCGACGTACTTCACCAGCCGTTCGATGAGCGCCGGGTCGGCGCCCTTGCGGGCCGCGAGCTTCACCAGCGTGACCAGAACGCGGGCGCGGAGCGCCTCATCGAAGCGCAGCTCGACGGCCGCGTTGTCGTCTTCCGGGTCGATCTTCTTCGGCGCGTTCGCGAGCAGCGTCCAGCACTCCTCCGCGACCGCCTTGAGGTCGCGTTCGAGCAGCACGTCGAGCCACACGCGCTCCGCGACGAGCCAGTTCGCGAACGGCTTCGCGTGCTTCGGCGCCTCCGCGCGGAGCCGGTCCGCGAAAGATTCGCGCGCCGACTTGCGGAACCCCTCCTGCTTCTTCTGGAGGTCGGTGCGCGGCAGTTTCTCCCGGTGTTCAACGGTCTTCATCTTGGCCGAGTAGCGTGCTTCGAGCATCGCGTCGGTGAGCCGGTGCAGCGCCGCGACGCGGGTGTACAACCCGTTCGCCGGTTCGTCGGGGCCGGCGAGTTTGTCGAGCAGGCTCCACGCCTCGTCCTCAATCGAAGGCGTCCACGGTTGCGCGAGCAGCGCGTTGAAGAGTTCGTTCGCGTACTGGACGCGATGGAGTTCCGGGCCGTCCTTCCACTGCACGCGGAGGAAGGGCAAGAGATCGTCGGGGCCGAGCCACGACAGCACGCGAACCAGCGGCTGCGCGAGCCGGTGCTTGGCCTCCGGCTTCTTCTCCGCGTCCCACCGCTTGCGCAGCGCCGTCGCGACCTTTTTCCAGTCGTCGCGCTCCATGCCGGAATCCGACCACACCAGGCTGATGAGGTAGTCGAGTTGAGCGACCGACAGCGTGTCGATCTCTTTCGCCAGGGGCGCGGCGAGCGCCTTGCGCACGGTGCGCGCCGAATCGGTGTTGGAGTAGCGCGAGTGGAGGACGGTGCTGACGACGTTGGGGCGGTCGTCGCGGCGGGCGAAGAACAGCGCGACCTCGGCCAGCGCCGCGTGCCACCGCTCGTCGACGCGGTTCGTGTACAGGTTGTAGCCGTTGCCGGTGGCGAACGCGACGGCCGCGTTCAGCCGCGCCGCGACCGCACCGGGGAGTTCGCCGTCCACGCGCGCCTCGCGCAGCCACTGTGCGACGAGTTCTTCGGCGCGCTCCGCCTGCCCGCCGCGGACGAGCGCGGAGAGGTACTGCGAGTACGGCGACTCGGACTCCGGGCTCCGCTTCACCCACGCGGCGAGGTAGTCCGCGAGTTCGCGGTAGCGGCCCTGCAGTCGGAGGAACTCGGCGTACTGCCCTCGGAGCGATTCCTCCTGGCTCGGTTCCCACTTCGCCGCGAGGACGCGGTCGAGCCACGCGTAAGCCGCGACGTAATCGCCAGTATTAGCGAGCGCCTGCGCGTAGCGGTACTGGAGGTAGTAATCGCGCGGGTAGTCGGTGGCGAGTTCCTTCGCGAGTTGCGCCGCCTTGTCGGACTGACCGGCCTGCTCGAACAGCGACACGCGGCGGCTCCGCCACGTCTTCGCCGCTTCGAGGTGTGCCGGCTGGCGCTCGTAGACCTTTTGCAACGCGTCCGACACGGCCGGTTGCTCGTTCGTCTGCAACACCTGGTTCGCTTCGCTGACGATGTGTTCCGCGAGGAAGTACTCGTTCGCGCGGGCGTCGGCGGTGGTGGCCGCGGCGAGCGCGCCCGCTTCGCCGAGGATGCGCTTGCGCAGTTCGTCGTGCCGGCGGCTCGCGAGCAGGAAGGAGTCGCGCAACCAGAGCGTTCCCGGTTTGTCGCCGGACAACTTCTCGGCCTCTTGGAAGTGTTCGAGCGCGCGTACCCACTGTTGCGTGGACGCGAAGTAGAGCGTCAGCACGACGCGGTCATCGAACGTGGCTTTACCGGCAACGACGGCCGCCTTCGCCTCCGCAACCGTCGGCAGCGGCTGCTTGAGGAACTGCACCTTCGGTTTGCCCGCGAGCTCCTGCGCCATCCGCTTCGCGAAGTCCGCGGCCGGAACTTCGGTGATCGTTTGCGTCATCAACGCGGTGCGCTGGTTCTTGGCGTCGAGCGTCTCGACGCGCCGCCCCCACCACTGACCCGCGACCTCCACGAAGTCGTCGTAGCGGATCGTGCCCGTCACCTTGCCCTTGTGCCGGCTTTCGTTGCTGAGGACGACGCGGCGCTTGGTGTCGATCAGCACGCGCACCTCGTACTCCGGGCTGTCCTTGTGTTTCAGGATCAGCATCTCGCGGTCCTTCGCGACCGCTTCCACCGTGGCAATCATGTACGCGTAAGTGAGGTGCAGCGGCGTCACGGAGTCGTCGCGCAGGTCGAGCGGCGGCTGCGCCAGATCGTGCTTGTTGGACGCGCGCACGCGGCCGAGTTGAAACGCGGTGCTGTACGCGCCGCACTCCTTCGCGTCGCACCACGCTACGATCACCTGCCCGCCTTCGGGCGCGGTGCGGCCGAGCCATGCGGTCGGTGAAACCAGTTCGATCCGCTTGCCGCGCGAAGACAGTTCCGCTCGCCGCGGGTCGAAGCCGTCGGTCTGCCGGTCGATGACGATCCCGCCTTTCAACTTCGCGAGCGCGTCCGTTCGGAGCAGGCCGCGCGACAGCGCGAGCGCGGGTGCGGGCCACGTCGTCTTCGGTTCCTTCGGTTCGCGCGCCGGCGCCGCGAGCGGCGGGAAGTGCGTGCCGAGCCATTGCAGGTATGACGGCTGATACCGGCCGCCACGCGTGTCCATTTTCTCGAAGCTCGCGTAATCCGGGGTCGCGAAGTACGGCGTCGCGCCGCGGCTTCGCGGGCGGCGCTCCGCTTGCAGACCCGATTCGAGGCCGAAGCCGACCCCGTCGAAAGCCACATCGGAGTTCCCGAGTTGCTGGAGATACACGCTGTCGAGGTAGCCGTCTTTCGCCCTCGCCTCGTCGGGTGGCGCGTCTTCGGCCCACCCGCCTTGCCGGTCGTACAACTGGACTTCGCCGCGTGGGTCTCCCAGGAACTCATCCTGGAGTTTCTTCCGGTTGAACTCCACGGCCAGAGACTGCGGGCCGCCATTAATTCCGAAGTCGTCCAGCAGACCGCGGCCCGCGAAAGCCCCGCCGCCGAACCCGCGGCTCAACATCTCGCCTCCGTCGTGGTCGCCGAGAGCTTCCAAGTACAGGAAATGCTCGTCGTGGACCGTGAACGACCGGCCCGCGGCATCGCTTCTCAGCCACTCGCGGACTTCGCCCCGGAACGCGTTGCGGCCCAAGCCGTTGAGCTGCGCGAGTACGCTCCGCCGCAGCGCGGTGCGGTAGTCGCCCGCCAGCTTCATCTGCTTCTGCCGCAGCGCGAACACGGCGTTCTCCTGACCCTCTCGGAAATACTTCTCCCCGTCGCGCATCTGGAACCGGCGCTTCACGCCAAACCGGGCGCGGTCCGCGTCGGTCTCAAGAACGAGCAGCGACGTGTACGGCGTGATGATGTTGAACTCTTCCGATAGCGCGATCACGTCCTGCTGCACCGTCGCGGAGGTGCCCTGTTCGAGCAGCGCGTCGAGTTGCATCCGCGCCCACAGTCGCGGGACGAACGAGTTGCCTTGCTCCGCGTCCTTGAGCTTGACCTTCGACGTGTAGCGCACCGCCTTGTTGCCGAGCATCCCCGTGACGACGATCTCGCCGCTCTGGTCTTTGCCTTCGGGCAGGTAGCGGCCGAGCAGAATCTGTTGCGTGCCGGCCGGGACATTGGGGAGCGTGTCCGGGTAGACGCGGGCCGTGCGCAGCCCGGTGAACTCGACCTTCAGGTTGCGCAGCGCCGGCGTCGCGATCTCGGTGAGCAGGTCGAACGCCGCGCCCTGCGGTCCCTTGTCGCTTGCGACGCGCCGCAAAGAACCGTTGCCCAGGGAGGCGATGGCCTTGAGTGCCGCCGGTTCGTAACTGCTGCCGACGGCGACCGCGTGGAACGTGCCGCTCTTCCCTTCGTAGAGCTTCGCCAGGCGCCTCGCGAACGCCACCGGGTCCGCGCTGCCGGTCGTGCTGATGCCGTCGCCGAGGTAGACGACGTGCGTGCCCGCCTCGCTCGTTTTCATGGCACTTGCAAACGCCTTATCGAGATCGGTCCAGCCGAGCGACGACCGCTTCGCGAGGAACTCCTGCACCGCCGCGACGTTGGCCGGCGTCGCGCTCACCGGCTTCTCGAACACCCAGTCGCAGTTCACGTCGCACGCGGCCACGTTGATCGTGTCCTTCGGCGTGAGCGCGCCGAGCAGCGCGTTCAGCACGGCATCCCGTGTCGCGCGCTGCGTCTTGTCCATCGACGCGGACGTGTCCGCGAGCAGCAGCAGATTGAGCGGGTCACCGTTGGGAACGAGCGGGCGCTCCCAGTCGCCGGCCCCGCCAGGCGGGGTGAGCTGCACCAGGAAGTAGCCGTCGTCGCCGCGCCGGTGCGGGATCACGACCACGTCCGGCCGCGTGCCTTCGACCTCGATGACCGCTTCAAAGTCGCGTGTCGGCGTGTATTCCTGCGCTGAGAACTCGACCTGCCCGGCGTGTTCCGTCTTCGCGACGCGGGCCGCGTGCGTCGGCGACGAGATCGATTTGAGTGCCGTCGCGGAGTGAACCTTCACGTCGATCTTCAGGTCGCGCAGCGGGTGCTGCTTCAGCAACTCGCTTTGCAGCGCGTAGCTGTAACTGTAGCGGTTCCCGCGAAGGGGCAGCACCTGCGTGTAGGTGATCTTGATGCGCTTCTCGGAGCGCGCCAGGATCGGGAACACGCGCGCCTTGAAGATGTTCCCGCCGGCCCATTCCAGCAGTCCGGGGTCGCGCCGCTCGCGCAGAATCGTCTCGTAGATTTCGCGCGCACGCTGCTTCTCGACCACGTCGGCTTCAACGAGTTCGTCCCCGATCCACATGCCGAAGCCGGAGATGGACGCGTCCTGCGGCAGCGGGAAGTGGAACACGCCTTCCAGCACGCCGGCGGTGCGGTTGACGAACGACTCCTCGATGGTCGTGCGCGCGATCTGGTCGCGGATGTCCACGGTGACGTGGTGGTAGCCGACCGTCAGCGGCACGTCGCGCCCGTCCACGGTGTGAACCAGCGAGCCGATCGACTCGTTCGCGGTCGTGCCCTTGAACCCCGCGAGCCACGGCGGTTCCTTCTCGACGCGAACCAACTTCTCCTTCTCGACCTTGAAGTGCTGCTTGCCCTTGATGGTGAGCTTCTGCTTGTCGGGGCCGTGGAGTTCGACCGGTGCGGCATCGGTCGCGGTAATCTCGATTTCGCCCGCGAGCAGCCGCAGTTCGTCCGCCTTGATTAGCTCCACGGTCGAGTGCGGCCCGACGATGACCGCGGCCGACTTGACGAGCTTCAGCGCGACGGCGTTGGCGCCGCGCGAGTCGGTGCGCAGCCAGTCGCCCAGCTTGAGGACGAGCCGCGGTTGCACCGGCGACCAGCGCTCGTGCAGCACCGGCTTGACCGCGACGACGCCCTGCGCGTCGGTCACCTTCCCGATGCGCCCGTCATCGGTCAGGCCGTCTTGGAAGACGAACGGCTCGCCAAGTTGCGGCACAGGTACCGGGATGGGCTGCTTGAACGCGCCCGTCCAGTACGCGACGCCGAAGCCGATGAGCATCAGCGCGGCGGCCGTGGCCGCGATCCACCGCAACGAGAACGGGAGCATGGTCGGCTTTCGGTTCGGGAGAGGCTTGTTTTCGTGGCACCGGTCTCCAGACCGGTGTTCCGTGGCCGCCTCACCGGTCTGGAGACCGGTGCCACCAGAAAAGACCGCCAGCGACTGCTCGCGCAGTCGGTCGAGGAACGCCGCGTCCGTCGGCGGCGCGTCCTTGTCGGTCGTTGCCATGAGTGCGGCGAGTTGTTCGTCGGTGGGGTGCGGTTCGGGTTCGGTCATTAGCACGTCTCCGTGCGCGGCAGCGTGAGGCTGTCGCCGGTAAGCCGCAGGAAGACCTCGCGGAAGGCTTCGCGGGCGCGGGCGAGTTTCGAGCGCACGGCGGTTTTCGTGCAGTGTTCGCGGGCCGCGATCAGTTCGACCGGTTCGCCGTCGAGGTACTTCGCGGTGAGCAGCGATTCGTACTCGGCCGTCAGTTCGGAGAGCGCGAGCCGAACGAGCTGCGCCAGTTCCGCCGTTTCGAGTAAGTCTGTTGGCGCCTCATCGGTACCATCGAGCCAGCGGTCGAGCCGGCCGGCGCTGGCCGCGAGCCAGTCGCCGGCGCCCTTCAGTCGGTCGTGGCGCTTCTGCTTGCGGAAGTGCAGCGCGACTTCCATTCGCGCGATGCCCCACAGCCAGTTCCAGAGCGTGCCGCGGGTCGCGTCGTAGTTGCGCGCCGACCGCGCCGCGGCGAGCATCGTCTCCTGAACGACATCGGCGACGTCGGCCGAACCGGGGCCGAGCAGGCGCGCGACGCCGCGCCAGACGCGCGCGGCGAACGCGTCGTACAGCGCGCTCCAGGCGTCCGGTCGGCCCTCGCGCAGTCCGCGGGCGACCTCGCGCGCCAGGTGTTCGTCCATAAAGCGGAACCCGTCGCGGTGCATCCGAAGACGTTCCCGGTCCGCCGGGAATCGCGGGGGAACGCGAACCGTCGCTATCCTAATCTGCGCTGAACGGTCGAGATGTGTCGCGGGCGCGGCGAGATTCTTTCAGCGGACCGCGAAAGTGCGTTGGAGAGTCAGCCGACGGTGCTGAACGCGACCGCGAGCACGTGCCGGTCGGCTTTGTGCGTCTCCTGCCACGAGACGCCGTCTTTCGATGTGAACAGTCGGCCCTTCCACGCGGCGCCGACGAACGCGCCGGCGCCGTGCGTCGCGAACTGCGGGGCGTCCTCGTTTACGGCACGCTCCCACTTCTCGCCGTCGGCGGAGGTGTACGTCGCGCCGGCGCCGACCGCGACGAACTTGCCGCCCGCGAACACCACGCTGTTGAGGTGTTCGCCCTCTTCGCCGGTCTGCTTCGCGGTCCACTTTACGCCGTCGGCGGTCGATGTGCGAAGCCCGTGCAGCCCGACCCCGACGAACACCGCGTTCCCGAAGGCGACATCCACGAGCGTGTCGGTGGCTTTCGTCTCGGGCGCGTCGGCCCACTCCTTGCCGTCCTTCGAGGTCGCGCGCCGGCCGCGGCAAACCTTCCGCCGCCCCACGCGGCGCGCCTCAGCATGTGCTTACCGGGCACGTCGTGCGGGCCGTCCCAGGTCAGTCCGTCTTTCGAGAACATGACGAACGGCTTCGACTGCCCGACGCTGCCGGGGTCGCCGCCGAGCGCGAGGAACTGCCCGTTGCCGAAGCTGAGTCCGCGAATGTACTTCACGTACTTGGCGTCGTGCTTGCCGGTCTTCCACGTCTTGCCGTCCGACGTGTTCGCCAGAATGTTATCGCCGCCGAAGCTGCCGACCGCGACGCACAGCCCGTTGCCGAACGCGACCGCACGGTAGCTTTCGCCTTCGCGCCCGGTCTGCGCGTCCGTCCACTTCACGCCGTCGGCGGAGGCGATGCGCAGCCCGTCGAGACCGACCGCCATGAAGAGTGAGGTGGGCATAAGTTTTCGCACGCTCAGGGCAACAAATGCGGCAGACGGAGCAATCCCGCAAAGTACGCCAGGAGAGCCGAAATCGCTGCGCCGATGATGCCGTCTCTAACCTTGCGCCTCCAGCTATCGGCTTCCGCCAAGCGGAGTTCAGTTCGGCGCAACTTCTCCATCAGAATAACGAGCATCGCTCCAAAGATTTCCGGTGCGGTGTCTGATCGCGTGCGCCCCATCAGGGCAGCGAGTTGCGCTCTCGTGAGCAAGCGGATTGTGGTTTCAAACCGAACTACAGGACGCGTGGGGATAACCTGCTTCGGAACATGAACCACGGCCATGACGCGACCGTGAACCGTATAAAATTGAATCGAGGAAAGGTGATCTCCACCCAGTTCGTTTCGAGCCTCCTCGTAGCGGCGCTGGATTCTGGTCCGATTGCACCCGACTACCTTGCCTCTTCGCGCGTGGTAGCCGAAGATGATCGACCCTCCGAGGTGGTGAGCGAATGCCGCGATTAAATCGCTCAAGATCCTTGCCGAAGTCATCCGCCCTCGAACTTCCACCGTCTCACTCGACCCGCCTTGTGCGAAAGTGACTGCTTCGGATTCGGTGAGGATTCCTTTCGGTTTGCTTTCGGTCTGTTCCACTGCGATTCTCCACAGACGTTGCCCGCTGATAAGTCAAGCAATCTCAAGGAGTGTACGTATTTCGCGATTGTAAGCAGCACTCAAGAATCAACAAAATCTACACCAGCCCCGGCAGCTTGCCGTCGTACTGGCGGTGTTGGCTCGTCAGGTTTTCGCCGAACTTCGCGGTCTTCGCGCCCATGCGGTCGAGGATCTCCGCGTACAGGTTCGACACCGGCGTCTTCGGCTTGAACGCGACGTGCCGGCCCGTCTTCAGCGTGCCGCCGGCCTTGCCGACAAGCACCGCGGGGTAGTCGTTGGTGCCGTGCCCGCCGTCCGCCATGTACGACGTGTACAGCATCAGCGTGTTGTCGAGCAGTGACGAACCGCCTTCGTCGATGGCTTGCATCTTCTTCACCATCTCGGCGAAGAGTTTCGTGTACCACGCGTGAATCTGACGCAGCGCCTCGCGCGAGATCGGGTCCGCGTCCTCGACGCGACCGGCGTTGCCCTGGTGTTCGAGCGTGTGGCAGTGTGTTTCGTAACCCACCGTCACCACGCCGGGGAACTGCGCCTCGTCGCTGCCGCACGCGAACACGCCCACGCGCGTCGTGTCCGTCTGGAACGCCAGCACCATCAGGTCGCTCATGAGGCGCGTGTAGCTCTCGTGGTGTTCGGGGTCGCGGTGAACCGGGTTCGTGATCTGCCAGATCGGGATACCTTCCTTCGGCAGGTTCGTGGGAAGCGCGATCTTGGAAGGGCCGGGGTTCGCGCTGTCGAGGACCTCGAGCCGCTGCCGGTGTTCCACGAGGTCGATGCGCTTCTCGATGGAGCGCACGCCGTCCAGATACTGATCGAGGCGCTTGCGGTCCGCGGCGCCGAGGTCTTTGCGCAGGTCGTTCGCTTCCTCGCGCACGAGGTCCAGCACGCTCCGGTCGATGGTGTCTTTCCGAGGCGAGCCGGGAGCGTTAGCGACCGGAGTTTGGCTCGACGCCTGCGCCGCGCGTGTCTTCCAGTTGGGTACAACGGGCGTGCGCCCGCGGAACATCCGGTCGAACACCAGTCGCGGGTTCGCTTCGTAGGGCACGCGCACGTCGGCCGCGCGCCACGAGTATTGCGTTTCGTGGTTGCTCAAGCCGAGTTCGAGCGACGGCAGGAACGTCTGATCGCCGACCGCCCGCGCCGCGACCTGATCGACCGACGGCGCGGATACGAGGTGATCGTTCACGCGATACGCGGTGTCGTCCTTCGGCCGGTCGCGCTCGATGCGCAGGAGGAAGTGCGGCGACACCAGCACCGCCTTGAAGACCGGCTTGAGTGCGTCCTCGAACTTCGCGCCCGCTTTGGTCGCCTTGTCGAAGAGCGTGAGCAGGCGGTCCACTTCCTTCGCCTCGACCGGGCGCCGGTACGCGCGCCGCGCCAGTTCCGCGACGGTGCCCTTCGCGTCGCCCGGCTTGACGAGCTTCGCGAGAAGTGGCGGCAGTTCGCCCGCCTTCGGCTTCGGCCCCTTCTGCGGGAACGCGTACAGCCGCTCGATGGCGAGTTCGGCCGCGGCGAAGTATTTCTCGGTGAGTGTGTCGGAGAATGCGAGCGCCGCGGCAAGGTTGTCGAAGCTCTCGCCCACGGCGTCGTCGGGCATACCGACGGCGCCGCTGGCGTCGACGTCCACGCCGAGCAGGTCGCGGAGCGTGCGGTTGTACTCGCCGGGCGTGAGCCGGCGCACGACCGGTCGGCCGGGGTCGGGCTGCTTGCGGTCGCGCTCGTCGGCCGCATCAAGGGTCGAGGTGATCCACTGCACGACGCGCGCGCGCTCGTCCTTCGTGGGTTGCTTCGCGCCCTGCGGCGGCATCCCGCCGCTCGCGAGTTGCTCCGCGACCTCGCGCCACGCCCTCCGCTGCTTGAGGACAACTTTCTCGTCGGTGAACGTGGCGAGGTTCAGCCCGCCCTTCTGCACCTTCTCGCCGTGGCACTTCGCGCAGGACGTGTCGCTGAACGCGCGCACGTCCGCAAAGGTAGGTGGCGCGGCGCGCCCGACCGACGGGAAGAGGAGCAGAAGGAGCAATGGAAGGGTCGCGGCGCGGCGGGTGTGCATGTGCGGTCGGCGGGCGAGTTCGGTTCCGCCAGTATACCGCACGCGGCGCCGACGGGACAGCGGCGCCCGCAGCGCGTTACTTCTTCTCCAACTCCTTCTTGAGTTGCTCGATTTCTTGCTTCATTCGGTCGAGCTTTCGGCGGAATCGCTGCTGTTCTTCGATCAACTTTTCCAGATCCAACCCAGTGACGGCCAAGTTCTTTGCTTGTTCCGCAGCGAGTTTGTCGCGCGCGATGAGTAGTTCACCCAGTGCGTTCAAGAGTTCCGCGTTCTCCTTCAGCAGCTTGGCCGCCTGTTCCTTGTCCTCTTTTGTGATCGCCCGCAAGTCGGCTTCCGCCGCGTCGTGATCCACGACGTTGCCGTCGGCGTGTTCAATGAAGTCGCACCACACTTCGGGCTTCAGGTCCGGTTTGAACGGGAACGTGCTGCCGTCCGACATCCCGGCCATGATGACGTTGCGGAACGGGCCGGCAACCTTTTGGAACGTCTTCCGGTCGTACTCGATGTCGGCCGGCTTCGTCCACTCGACCGGCGGCCCGGCTTCGACCACGGAGATCGTGTTCGAGGTGCCGTCGGTGAAACTCGATTTCAGGTTGAGCTTCTTGCCCGGCTCGAACACGGCGCCCGGCCCGGCGAACCCCTGGTAATACGTCTTCGTCGCGCTCTTCTCCTCGATCCCAACTTTGTACACGTCCGGCATCTTCGCGAGCAGTTTCTTGTTGTTGTCGCTGTCCCACGGTTCGTCCAGTTTGAACTGCATGTACAGTTCCGCCTGTTCGATGTACGGCAGAATTATGACGCGCCAGCTCAACAGCGGCTTGCCGTTCTTGTCCACGATGTTCCGAGGCCAATCGTCGTCGTTGGCAGCCGCGTAGTTGTGCATCGCGAGTGCGATCTGCTTGAGGTTGTTCTTGCTGCGCACCCGCTGCTTGGCGTCGGCGGTGGGTAGTGCCTTGCCCGCGTCCGGCGGGACCGGCGCCGCGGCCGGCGCGAAGCCCCACGCGATGGCGACGACGAGCGCCGCAGCCGTCGCGTGCCGAAGTGATGTGGTCATGGTCTGCGCTCTCCTCGGTGGCGAAGAAGACTTGCGGTTCTGGTTCTCATTCTCCGCGCCCGTCGTTTCACTTCCACTGTTCTTCTCGCTGATTTTCGTTCCGCAATCCCCGCTCGCGGAGCGGGCGGACCACCCTGCACGTGGCCTC
>CANLGS010000005.1 GCA_947490035.1 Gemmataceae bacterium | reverse complement strand
TCGCGAGGACACCGTGCGCGACCCGCGCGCGGAAGAACTCATCCACATCGCCGGGCGGCAACTCGACCTCTACGCGCGCACCAGCGCCGCCGCGGCCGTGGCGGGCGAAGGCGCGACCCGCGAGCGGCTCACCGCGCACATGCGCGACTTCGCGAGTTGGTGGGACAAGTTCGCGACTTCGACCGTGACCGACATGCCCCGCATCGTCGGCCACGAGCGCTCCGACGCGGCCGAACACGTGGCCGACGCGCTGAGCGAGTGGGCGAAGCGGCAGCCGAACTCGAACGACATCGCGTTCTGGCGGCAGCACCGCGACGGGTTCACCAGCCCGACCGCGTTCGCGCAGGTGATCGAACCGCTGATCGAGCGCCGCGAGTGGCGGGCCGCGATGGGCCTGCTCATGACGTGGCTCGCGGAGAGCGACACGGTGCCGCTGGACGAACCCGGCGCGTCGTTCGAGACGCTCGCGGAGCGCTGGCTTCGCGGCACGCTCGCGTCGGAACCGGTCGCGAAGCGCGCGCCGCTGTTGCGCCGCTTCTTCGAGATGCTCGAAGCGAACGCGAGCGAGGACTGGCACACCCCGCACGAGTGGCTGAACGAACCGCGCGAACGCGACGAAGACGAGGACGACGATAAGGACAAGTTCGGCTCGGCTTACGAGGGCATGACGTACAAGGATTCGACCGACGACGGCGTAGAAGGCTCGGTCGCGGGCGACCCGCCGGAGGTGATCGGCGAGTTCCAACTGGAAGCGCAAGCGGACTCCATCGAGACCAAGCTGGAGTTTCTGCACGCGGCGGCGAAGTTGTGGCGGCTGGCGGCGCGGCCGGATGTATGGGCCACCACCGACGACACCCGCGACGCGACGCTCGCCGTGTGGCTGACCGCCGCGCGGCGCGCGAACGATTCACTCGGGCGGTTCCTCGACCGGCTGACGGACATCGCGGTGCCGGACCCGACCGGCGGGCACGAGGGGATGATCGAGTTCGACCGCCGCCGCGCGATCAAGGGCCACCTGCTCGACCTGGGCGTGTCCGCGTGCGTGGATGTTCGCCGGGCCGCGTTCGCGCTCGCGGCGGTGCGCTCGCCCGGCCCCGAGTTGGCAAGTGGCGTGCGTCCGTCCACCGAGATTGAACTCAACGCGCCGCCCCTGTGGGAGACACTGTTCGTGCGCATCGAGCGCGCGATCGGCCGCAACGACGGCGCGAGCGTGCGAACGTTCCTGCCGGGCTTCATCACGCACTTCCGTCGCGAACCCTTGCTGTACTGCCCGCCCTCGGACGGCGGCAAACCGCGCGAAGTGCTGACCGCACAGACCGCGCTCGGCATCCTCGAAGACCTCGTCACGCGACTGCCGCGACTCGGCCTGTTGCGCGAGACGTTCCAACTCACGAAGCTGGCGCGACAGATGGAGTGGAACAACCCGCCGGAAGGTCGGCGCGTGAGCAGCTTCGACCAACTGTTCCGCACGGCGCTGACGGGTGTGGTGGAAACGCTGCTCGCGGCGGCTTCGACGTGGGGCGAGGACGCGACCGGCGAGGAAGGTCCGCTCGCGGACGCGCTGTTCAAGATCGCGACGGAGTTCCAGAACCTCTGGCACCAGCACAGCCAATCGTTGCGACTCTCCGTTCTCGAAACGGTCAGCGACGACGACAACTGGGAACCGGTAAAAGGGTTCGTGACGAAGTACGGCAGCGACCTGTTCACGGTGCCGTTCCTGGGTCTGTCGAACATGCGCGGCATCCTGGCGCGTGGCGTGTCCGCGTGGCTCGATCACGAGATTGAAACCAACGACGGCAACGCGAAGCGTCCGAAACTCGTGACCGACTGGGAAGCGAGAGCGCTCGACAAAACGCGCACCGCGCGGAGCGCCGAAGTGGTGCTGCAAGCCTTGATCGAGCACTACGACGAGTACCGCGACTACAACACGACGACGACGCAATCCGACTACGGCGAGAACATCCACATCTTGCTGGACATGTTGCGGTTGAAGGTGCGTTACGACCGCTTCGCGTGGCGGATGCGTCCGCTCGCGCTCGCTCACGAAGCGTTGTGTCAGCGCGGCTACGAAGCGCTCGCGGCCCGCTGGCGCACCTTCATCGCCGAGAAGACGGTGGAGCTATCCGACGAACTATTAACCGAGTTGAACGAGCGCGAGACGCGTTACGGCGTGAAGCTCCGCACGGTGCGCGACCGTCTCGAAGAGCGGTTCACGCGCCCGCTGGAGATCGACCGCGCCGCGGCGCAGGTCTCGGCCGCGGCCGAAGCCGCGCGCAGTGGCGCGACCGAAGACAACCCCGCGTTCGCCCGGTTGCAAGTCGCCATCGAACCGCTGGAAGCGATTGTGAGCGGTGTCGGCCTTGATGTGCCCACCTGGGTTCGGCGGTTGGAGGAGGCGCTGCGCCACACCCGCGACCGCACCGCGGACCTGCCGCCGGCCCCGCCAAGCGGCCTCACGTTCGAGGAACTCGAACGCCAGATGGACGAATGGGACAAGGGCTTGGGGGAGTAGCGTTGAGTGCCGTGATTCGGCGCGGTGGTAGGAACTCGCAACACCGGTCACTCTCATCCTGAGTGAGGAGGCCACGGTAATGACGCTTGAGAAACAATTCGATCGCGTGATGGAGGAAGCCTACTACCTTGCAGGTAAACAGGTGGATTACTGGGCAAACTACTTCATCCGCTCTCTTCGACAGAAAGGCGGACTCGTAACGGCGAAACGGATGCTTGTCCCCCAACGGGGTGGCACAGCTCAGGCGGGCTTTCAGAGACTTGTCGATGCCGGACGCCCTGACCTCGCAATTGAACATCGCGTTCTGGAGGAGCGATTCAGAACTCTGTTTACACCTTCAGAGTTAGCGGAAGCGCAGCGTCGTGTTGATGCCCTGCCGAAGCACGCCATACGAAAGCCCGTGCCGCCAGAGGCCAATCATCCTGAGACGCTCGCGGAAACGCGCACCTATGAAGAAGGAGCGGTTCGCCGTGTCCTCGTTAGCGTGTACGAGCGCGATCCGGCAGCACGCTCGGCGTGTCTCCGCAAACATGGAGTGCTGTGCGCTGTCTGCGAGATGAACTTTGAGGAGCGCTACGGTGAAATTGGTGAGGGGTTCATCCACGTCCATCACAAGAAACCCTTGGCTGCCTGCCGTGGTGACTACCAACTTAACCCAGAAAAGGATCTCGTTCCCGTATGCCCTAATTGCCACGCCATGCTCCACACGAGTGACCCACCCCTCTCCGTCGAAGAACTAAAAGCTGCAATGGATAAACGGGCAACTGATTGACAAAGGGCTGTGGCCTTCAAAACCGTGCTGAGGTCTGGAACAAGTTCGTTAACAAGGGAAAGCAGCAATCAGCGCAACTAACGTGGAGAAGAGGAATGTCCGCGATCTCAAGTCAACAAATGTATCGCATAATGGATCAGATGCTCAATGGCGTAGAGGTTACTGAAGAGGGGCCAGGAGTAGAGGAATTCAAGATAGGGTTTGCAAAGGATATCGCGATAGCAAAAGCGAACGGATGGATTATAGACATCCCATTCGATCTCGCCCTTGGAGACGATTACAGTGATCCCCCTCCTCCAAAAGAGAACCCAGATTCACTTCGGTGACCCGTACAACAACACTTACCTCGAAATCCGTCGCGTGCTGGAGCGGCATCAGTTCCAGTGGCAGCAGGGCAGCGTGTACTTCGGCAGTCCCGCGGTCACGGCGGCAACGGTAATGGTAATGGTCGCGGTGATCGACCTCACGACGCAACTGCCGTGGTTCGCGGCGTCCGTTCGCGACATCCGAATGCTGCGCATCGAGGAACTGAACGACCTCATGCCCGTCGTTCAGCGCGTCGCCGGCATGACCGGCGGCGAGCAAGAGTGATGGTTTGGCGAGACACTTCGGAGGCGCTCACGATGCGAACGATCAAATACGTTTACTGGCAGGAAGACGACGCTTGGCTCGGCTACCTGCAAGACTACCCCGACTACTGGACGCAGGGCGAAACGCAGGCCGACTTGCTCGAACACCTCGCGGACTTGCAGCACGAAGTCGTGATTGGCTGGCTTCAGACCTTGTGATACCATCTGGACATATTCGAGTATTTGTTCGAGGCCACTCCATGTCACAAACAGTTGCAGAAATTCTGGACGCCGCGCTCGCGTTGTCCGAACCGGAGCGCGCGGAACTCACCGAACTGCTCGCGGCGTCGCTCACAACGCAACCGAGCGAACTGCACCCTGCTTGGGCTTCGGAACTTCGTCGGCGCACGGCTGAGGTCGATTCCGGGCAAGTGAAGCCGGTTCCGTGGGACGAAGTGCGGCGGCAGGTTCAGGCACAACTCGACGCCGGTGAGCCGGCGAATGGCTAACGTCGCCCTCCACCCCGACGCGCAACGCGAATATCAAGCGGCCATCGCGTGGTATCAACAGCGGAGTCAGTCGGCCGCGCGGCGGTTCGTCGCTGAAGTGGACCGGGTTGTCGCAATGATTGCCGCTCAACCGGACCGGTTCGGTTGGTACGACGACGAATTCCGCGAAGCGGGATTACGCCGTTACCCTTACACCATCATCTATCGCGTGGAGACATCCGGCGATGTGTTGGTCGTGGCTGTCGCTCACGCGAGCCGCGAACCGGGATACTGGCAAGACCGCGCCTGACCCGCACTCACGCGAAGCTCACGCCGGTCATCGCGATCGCCTTCCGCAGACGCCTCAGGTAGTCCTTGCGCGACACTTCGCTTGCGCCCATTGTGGTTGTGTGTTCCGTCTTCATCTGCACGTCGAGCAGCGCGAAGCCGCGTTCGCGGAGACGCTGCACCAGCGCAGCCAGCGCGACTTTCGAGCCGTCCGTGACGCGGTAGAACATCGACTCCGCCGCGAACAAGCCGCCGATGCACACGCCGTAGGTGCCGCCCGCCAGTTCCCACACGTCCGGGCCTTCCTCGTCGGCCTTGATCCACGTCTCCAGGCTGTGCGCGTGGCCCAGGCGGTGCAGTTCGCAATACCCCGCGAGCATGTCGCTCGTCACCCACGTGCCCTCCGGCCGGCAGTCGCCGCACGACCGCATCACCGTCTCGAAGCACTGGTTCACCGTGACGCGGAACCGGCCCGAGCGGATCGTGCGCGCGAGCCGCCGCGAGACGTGCAACCCGCCGTAGCCGGGCGTGCCGGTGTCGGTGTGAAGTTCGATCACGCCGCGCGGGTCCGGCGACCACCACAGGATCGGGTCGCCCTCGTTGAACCACGGGAACACGCCGTCGGCGTAGGCGCGGAGCAGCGTCGGCGGCTTCAGGTCGCCGCCCACGCCGACGAAGCCGTCCGGTTCCGCCAGTTCGGGCGGAATCCACGGCACGTCGCGACTCCCCCAGATGCCGCTCACGGGTGCGGTCCTCTTTTGGCTTTGTGGCACAGGCTTCCACCCTGTGTTTCCTCTGGAGTCGAAAGGCACACAGGTTGGAAACCTGTGCCACGAACACAAAAATCCTTCACTTCCCGATCTTCTCCAGCAACTGTTTCGCTTCGGTCGCGGCTTTCGTTGTCGGGTACTTCACAACGATCAGCATCAGCAGCGGCTTGGCCGAGTCCGGCTTGCCGCCGTCGATCAGCTTCTTCGCCAGCGCCAGCCGCTCGCCCGCGGTCGTCTCTTCCTCTTCGGTCGCGGCGGGGCGCTCGCTGCCGCGTTCGCCGGTCGTGTTCAACTGCACCCAGCCGTCGTACTTGTCGCCGTCCTTCGACACGACGACGTAACCCAACCCGCCGCCGGCCTTCGTCAGCAGTTCGTCGAGCGCGGCCTCAATCGTCTTGTCCTTGCAGGCGTAAGTCACCTTCTGCGCGTAAGGGAAATTGGGACCGTATGCCCACATCACCAGCATATCCGACCGCATGTCGGCCTGCGCCGCGAACTCCTTCAGGATGTCGCCAAGCCGCGCGTTCGTGAAGGCTCCACTCACCTTCGTCTTGAGCGCCTTCGTGCGGGTCAACTCCGCCGCGGCGCTCGCCTTCGCGTCCTTCGGCGGGTCTTTTGGAGTCGGTTGGGCAGCGACGGCACCGCCCCACCCCAACCCCAACACAGCCGCAAATAGCACGATTGAACGCATGACACATCCTGGCAGGAGAAGGTTTCGCGGCGCAATGTTCGGGGCTTGTCCGAACAGTCTACCCAGATTGAACTTCGGGCAACGGGAAAACTCCCCGTCACGCGGCTACTGTGCTGGTTCGGAAGGCCCGTTTCCTCTAAAATAACACAGTTCTTCGCGGAACATCAATCGTCACGGAAACGCCGTCATTTCGGCCGCGCGGAGCGCACTCGAAGGAGCCTTCTTTGGCCACCGCCAAAACACCCCCGACCGATCCCGACGAACCGCCCGCCCCACTCGCCGTCGTCAACCCGCTCGACATCGTAGACGAACTGCGCGACAGCTACCTCACCTACGCACAGTCGGTCATCATCAGCCGCGCCTTGCCGGACGTGCGCGACGGGCTGAAGCCGAGTCAGCGGCGCATTCTGGTGGCGATGAACGACCTCGGCCTCGGGCCGTCTTCGTCCACGAGCAAGTGCGCCGGTATCATCGGCGAGACGATGAAGCGGTACCACCCGCACGGCGACGCCAGCATCTACGACTCGCTCGTGCGAATGGCGCAGGACTGGAACTTGCGCTACCGGCTCGTTCACGGGCAGGGGAACTTCGGGAGCATCGCCGGCCTTCCGCCCGCCGCGCACCGTTACACCGAAGCGCGGCTCACGCCGGCCGCGGGCGAACTGCTCGAAGACCTCGAACGCGACACCGTCGATTTCATCGACAACTACGACGGCAAGTACCGCGAACCGCTCGTGCTGCCGGGCAAATTCCCGAACCTGCTCGTGAACGGGTCCGACGGCATCGCGGTCGGCATGGCGACGCACATCCCGCCGCACAACCTGCGCGAAGTGTGCCAGGCGCTGATCAAACTCATCGACGAACCGGACGCGACGCTCGGAGACATTATCCAGATCATCCCCGGCCCGGACTTCCCGACCGGCGGCATCATCATGGGCCGGCAGGGGATCATCAACGCCTACCGGGACGGGGTCGGCAAGATCACGCTCCGCGCCCGCGCCGACATCGTCGAAGAGGGCAAGAGCAAGACGCCGTTCATCGTCATCCGCGAAGTCCCGTTCCAGGTGACGCGGAACGCGCTGCACGAAGAGATCAGTCAACTCATCAAGGACGAGCGCATCCTCAACGTCCGCGGCATTCGCGACGAGTCGAGCGCGCGCAACGGCGAACCGGTGCGGCTCGTCATCGAGCTAACGAACAAGGGCGACCCGCACCTCATCCTGAACCAACTGTACCAGTTCTCGAAGCTCCAGAAAACGGTCAGCATCATCATGCTCGCGCTGGTGGACGGCCGCCCGCGCGAACTCACGATCAAGGAGATGCTCCAGAAGTTCCTCGACCACCGCGTTCACGTCATCCGGCGGCGGACGGAGTTCATGCTGCGCGAGGCGAAGAAGCGCGGGCACGTGCTCGAAGGGCAACTCATCGCCATCGCGGACATCGAGAACGTCATCAAGATTTGCCGCACGTCGTCCAACCGCACCCAAGCGAAGGAACGGCTGCAAGGGCTACTCGTCCCCGCCGTCTTGATGGAACGCGCGCTCGGCGAGACGGCCTTCACCGCGCTCCAGCGCGAACTAGGCACCGTGGCCGAATACAAGATGACGGAGCAGCAGGCGGAAGCGGTTGTGAACCTCCGGCTCGGTCAACTCGCGGCGCTCGAAAGCGACGAAATCCTGAAGGAGTATATGCAGCTCCGCGACCTGATTCGCGGCTACGAAACGCTGCTCTCGGACGACGCGAACATCCACACGGTGATTCGCGAAGACCTGGAGAAGATGGGCGCGAAGTACGGCGACGCCCGCCGCACCGAGATCGCCGAGGGCGACGGCGACGTGGAGATGGAAGACCTGATCGTGGACGAACCGAACGTCGTCACGATCACGCACGAGGGGTTCGTGAAGCGGATGCCGTTGACCGAGTACCGCGTCCAGCACCGCGGCGGGAAGGGCGTGCAGGGCGGGTTGCGCGACAACGACTTCATCGAGCACTTCTTCGTCGCATCGACGAAGGCGTACCTCCTGTGCTTCGCGAACACCGGGCGCATGTACTGGCTGAAGGTGTACAGGATTCCGCAGGCGGCGCGCACGAACGCGGGCCGCAGCATCGCGAACGTGCTGTCGCTCGCGGAGAACGAGAAGATCACGAGCATCGTGCCGGTGCGCGAGTTCGCCGAGGGTTCCCACCTGCTGATGGCGACGCGCCAGGGCACGGTGAAGAAGACCGACCTGATGGCGTACAGCAACGTCCGCGCCGGCGGCGTCATCGGCCTCACGCTCGACGAGGGCGACGAACTCATCAACGTCGCGCTCACCAAGCCGGGCGACGAGATCATTCTGAGTACGCAGAAGGGGATGGCGATCCGCTTCCGCGAGTCGAACGCCCGCGCCATCGGCCGCACCGGTCGCGGGGTGAGGGGCATCAAGCTCCGCAAGGGCGACATCGTTGTGGGGATGGTGGTCGCGGACCCAGAGGGGTTGCTCCTCACGGTGTGCGAAAGCGGTTACGGCAAGCGCACGCCGTTCGGCGTGAACACCGCGACGCCAGAAGGCGACGAAGTGGAAGGGGAGGAAGGCGACGAGTCGGAAGTTAGCCGCGAGCCGGAGGCGAGCGATCCCGAAGCCGAAGTGGAGAGCGAGAGCGACCCGTCGGGGATGCGCTACCGCCTCCAGAATCGCGGCGGGTTTGGCGTGAAGGACGTGAAGGTGACCGCCAAGAACGGCGAGGTGATCGGCATCACCAGCGTGAAGGACGGCGACGAGATCATGCTCATCACGAAGGACGGCATGGTCACGCGAAGCAAGGTAGACACGATCCGCATCGTCGGCCGCAACACGCAGGGCGTGAAGGTGATGAACCTGAGCGACGGCGACAAGATCGTGTCGATGGCGAAGGTCGCGCAGGAGAAGGTCGAAGGCGACGCGGGCGAGGTGAAGGAATAAGACAGAAGAGAAGCAAAGAGCCGCAGATGACGCAGACGGACGCAGATAAAACAAAGCCGACGATTGCTTTTGAAGAATGCTTTCGGTCTTGATCTGCGTCCTTCTGCGTCATCTGCGGCTCTTTGCTTCTCTTCCCTTTGGAGATTCCTTTAATGCGCGTGCTGATTACCGGCGGGTACGGGTTCATCGGGGCGTGGATCATTCGCAACCTGCTCGCGCGCGGCGATCAGGTGTGGGTCTACGACCTGCGCGAAGACGCCCGCCGGTTGCGGCTCGTGCTGCCGGAATCGGAGGTCGCGAAGGTCACGTTCGTGCAAGGCGACGTAACCGACCTGAAGACGCTCTCCGCCGCGATCACGTCCCACACGATTTCGCACGTCATCCACCTTGCCGGGCTTCAGGTGCCGACGTGCCGCGCCGACCCGCTGTTGGGCGCGAAGGTGAACGTGCTCGGCACGCTCGCGGTGTTCGAGGCGGTGAAGGCCGCCGGCGATCAGGTGAAGCGGTTCGTGTACGCAAGCTCCGCCGCGGTGTTCGGCGGACCGGACAAATACCCCGCTGGCGCGCAGCCCGATGATGCGCCGCTTGTTCCCAGCACGCATTACGGCGTGTTCAAGTGCTGCAACGAAGGCAACGCCCGCATCTACTTCCAGGACTTCGGCATCTCAAGCGTGGGCTTGCGCCCGTGGACCGTGTACGGCGTCGGCCGCGACCTCGGCATGACCAGCGAACCGACGAAGGCGATCAAGGCCGCGATGCTCGGCCGCTCCTATCACATCAACTTCGGCGGCTCCAGCGACTTCCAGTACGTCGATGACGTGGCGAAGGTCTTCGTCCACTCGGTGGACCGCCCGTACAGCGGGGCGAAGAGCTACAACCTCCGCGGCGCGGTGATCGCGATGAAGGAGTTCCACGCGGCGCTGAGCGTCGTACTGCCGGACGCCGCGAAGTTGGTCACGTTCGGCACCACGCAAATCGCCATCGCCTACGACCTGTCGGACGACGGCTTGCAGCGCGACCTCGGCCCGATGCCGAAGACGCCGCTGGTGGACGGCATCCGCGAAACGGTCGCCATCTTCAAGCAACTCCATGACGAAGGCCGGTTGGACACGTCCGACCTCGAAGCGCCGAAGACCGCGCCGGTCGTGGTCACCGACGAGCCATAGGTTTTGGTAGGTGCCGCTTGCCGAGCGGCACGGGCGAACCTCTGTGTGGGCGACACGAGCTACTTTTTGGCACCACACGTTGGGTTCGTTCATCGGCAACCGCGGTTATACGCGGCAAGAGGGGCGACACGAGCTACTTTTTGGCATCAGACGTTGGGTAACCGTGCCGCTCGGCAAGCGGCACCTACCCAGAACAGTCGCTCTCCCCACCTTCACGCGCGGTTGTAATTCCGCCATTCGCGGAATGTAGACTTTCTGTGAAGTCGCAACGGTTACAACGGTCCCGTAAGAACTGCGGATACACGTCTCCACGCTCCGCATCGCGCGAAAGCCTTGAAATCACAGCGTGCGGCGCGATTCCGGCGAATTCCCGCGCGGTGTGGCACGGCCTCTGCTTTACCTTCTCCCATCGAAGGAAACCTAACCGCAAGGAAGCATAACATGACCCCGATCACCAGCACCGCCCGCGTCACCACGACCGCCCAGACCACCCACGTCGATGCCGAGAAGCTCCTCCGCGACATGGCCTTCGTGCTGAAGCTGACGCGCCGCGTGAAGGAAGAGATGACCGCCGACCGCGCCCAGGCCCAGACGCCGGCCGCGACCACCGAACGCGCCCTGGTCGCGTAAGCTCTTACTCCCCCAAACCGCACCCGTCTCCCCTATCAAGGAGGAACTGGCGAAGCGGGCGGAATCCCAACGGCTCACTCCCGCCGTTGGATTCCGCCCGCTTCTTGCTTTTCCTCGCGCCGACATTTCCGGTCGTTCTATTCGCGCTGGCAAATCCGGGTTTTTGCAAAGTTCGGAACGTGCCGCGGTCGAAGATTTTAATGAAGCGAACGGTTCGTTGGGTCTTCGGGGGAGAACATGAAGCGTACCGCGTCCACGTTGGTGCTATTGGCCGGGTTCGGCGGCGGGTGCGTCAGCCCCGTATCGCAGACCCAGCAGAACTCACAACCGCCGGCGCGTGCCGGCGGGTTCGGCACGGTCACCCGCGGCAAGGAAGTCGGCGGGGTGCAAGGTCCGGCCGGCGAGCCGGTGATGGCCGTGCGCGGGACCGCGCCCTACGGGGCGCCGTCCGGCGTGGTGCAGGCCGGCGGTGCGAACACGCTCGTCGGCAACGGCGGCGTGATCCGCCCCGTGTCCGGTTTCGGGCCGTCGCGCATCACCTCGAACGAGGGCTGCACGAACTGCAACGTGCCGGGCGTCGGCGGCAACGTCATCCGCGACTCCGGCGCCGGCTACGGCCCGCCTCCGGGTTACGGCGGCGGCTACGGTCCGCCTCCGGGGTACGGTGGCGGTGGCGGCTACGGTCCTCCGCCCGGATACGGTGGAGGCGGCTTCGGCGGCGGCTACGGTGCCTCCGGGCCGAACGGACCGCAGATGCCGCACATGCCGCGCGGCGGCATCGTCCCGGTGCCCACGCAAGGGGTGCCCGGCGCGGTCGCCGCGGTCGGCGCGTACACGGGTGGCGGGATGGGCATGGGCATGGGTCGGCCGGGGCTGCCGAACGGCCGCGCGTCGATCAACTTCACCGGCCCGGCCGGGATGAAGGTGACGTGGCAGTTGACGGACGGCTTGTTCAACGACGAGGCCACCGCGCTGACCGCGCCGAAGGAGTACAACTTCCTGCAAGGGTCGGTGTACCGGCTGCGGCTCACGAGCATCCTCCCGGACCACCCCGGCAAGTCCTTCTACCCGACGCTCGAAATCGCGCCGGGGAACCCGAAGTCGCTCGTGTTCCTGAGCCACTCGTCGGTGCCGCTGACGTTCTCCGCGGACGACTTCGCCCAGGCGAAGGCGGGCAACCTGGTGGTGAAGGTGGTGTACCTGCCGGACCCGATCAACCAGGACTTCAGCACGGTCGTCGGTGCGGAAGAAGTCGTCTCGACGCGCCTCGAACCGGGTGCCGATCCGGTCGCGGAGGCGCAGCGCCGCGGGACGATCCTGGCGATCATCCGCATGGGCAACATCGACCTGGAGAACCGCGTCTCCCCCGCGATGACGGCCCCGCCGGCGGGCGGTCTGATGATGCCGATGCCGGGTCTCATGCCCGGACCGGGGCCGGTGGTGCCGGTTCCGATGCCGCCGATGCCGAAGGACAAGGTCGGCGGGAACGTGCCGCTGAACCCGCCCGGCACCGCGACCGTTCGCCCGGCGCCGACGCTGCCCGCGCTGCCGCCGTCGGCCCCGAGCGACCTGCCGACCGACCTGCCGCCCGCGCCGCTCGGCCCGCTGTTCCCGAAGAAGTGACCGGAGAGTAGCCCGCCACTCCGTGGCGGTCTTCTCTTGTGGCACAGACATTCCTGTCCGTGCGCTTCGAGGGGCCAGCCGCACAGACAGGAATGTCTGTGCCACAAGACCAACACAGAAGAACCGCCACGGAGTGGCCGGCTACTCTCGAACTCAGGCCCACGGACAACCCTCCGTGGGCTTTTCGTCGAATAGGACTTCGCGAGGTTCGCCATGAAAGCGAAGACGCTCACGTTGCTCGGTGCCCTGGTCGTCGGTCAGGGGCTGGCGCCCGCGCAGCCGCTGCCGGTGCCGACGCAGGGACCGCCCGGCGGGGTCGCGGGGGTCGGCGCGCTGCCGCTCAACGCGCCGCGCCCGATGACCGGTGTGGACATACTCCAGCCCGGCGCCGGCGTGCCGGTTCCCGCGCCGCTGGTCGCGGCCAAGTTCATCGTGCCGAAGGACGTGCGCGTTACCGCGTTCCCCGGTTCGACCGCGAGCCGCATGTACGACGCGCCCGTCGTGATGGGGTTGCGCCCCGGCTACGCCTACCGCTTCGAGCTGTCGAACCTGCCGTACCACCCGAACAAGTCGCTGTACCCGGAAGTCGAGATTCGCGGCACGCTGGTCCCGCGGCCCGGCATGAAGTACATGGACTACCCGATTCCGCTCACGTTCTCGGAAGCGGACATCGAGCGCGTGATGAAGGGCGCGGTGGTCACGAAGATCATCTACCTGGAAGACCCGGAGAAGGCGCTGCCGGCGGAAGTCGGTCCGAACGCGCCGGTCGAGATGCCCGACGGCAGCGACGACGCCGCGCTCAAGGCGGCGATGGCGAACGGCCGGCTCATGGCGATCGTGCGCGTCGGCAACCTCAAGCCGACCGTCGAGCAACTCAGGAGTTACGTGGTCGAAGGCACGATCCTGCTTCCGGGCGAGAAGTTCCTGAAGTCGCCGGTCGCGCCGCCGCTGATGCCGTACATCGCGTGCCCGCTGTACGACCCGTTACTGGGTCCGAAGGGGCCGAAGGAAGAGTGCTTCGTGGACGGCGGCGACCGGGGCGACCCGCTCGGCATCGGCCCGAACGGCCGGCTCGGCGGGCTGAACCCGACCGACGTGGGCGTGGAGTTCACCATCGGCGGGCGCCGCAAGGTGACGACCTCCAACGTCGTGTGCATCTGCTCGCCGCGGTTCATGGTGCGCCGCGTCGAAACGCTGCCCGGCGGCTTCGACCTCCGCGTGAATGCGGCGGTGAACACGGGCACCCTGAACACCGGGTTCTTCCGCGACCGGCACGCGCCGATGGTGGACATCGCGCTGGTGAAGCCGGCCGGGATCGAGGGCAAGGTGCGGCCGTCGTCGTTCGTGGGCAAGGTGGGCACGGCGTTCTTCATCGGCACGAGCCGCCCGCAGGCATACGGGCAGGTGTCGGGCGTGAAGGTGGTCGCCGTCCTGGTCGAGCCGGAACAACTGACAGCGTTCCCGATGCTGGCGCCGCTGACGGTGACGAAGAGCGTGGACCCGGCGGGTCCGAAGAACGCGGGCGACGAGGTGACGATCACGATCAAGTACGCGAACACCGGCTCGAAGGCGGTGAGCGACATCGTGATTAGCGACAGCCTGAGTGGGCGGCTGGGTTACATCGAAGGTTCGGCCCAGTCGGACCGGGCGTCGAACTTCACGGTCGCGGAGAACGAGGTCGGCTCGGTGATCGTCCGTTGGGAACTTCCGGGCACCATCCTCCCCGGCCAAAGCGGAACGGTGAAGTTCAAGGCGAAGGTGCGGTAACCGAAGGGCGCCGCAAAGCGAGCGATTCGGTTTCCAAGACCGCCCAAGACCGCCACGTGGCGGTCTTGGGCCAACTACTGTAAATCACAGCGTTTGGTGGCAATGGCGCCGAAGACCGCCAACGGAGCCACCACCATCGGCGCAGCGACTGTTTCAGTCGGTCCGCGACATGGTTTGAAGGTCGTCGCTGCTGATCTGGTCGGCGGGCACGAGACGATAGTGTTTCTCGTCGAGAACCTTGATCTCGTCGTTCGCGAGGACGAGTTCAAACATCACGATGACCTCACCGATCGCGTCTTTCTTGAATTGGACGGCCACGAGTCGCGGGGTCAGCGTCGGGAACTTGTCGCGACACAGCGCCAAATCCTGTTCGATCTGCACCGTGCCAATCTGATCGGACCCAACTTTCGCCTGAATCGGGATAACAAACTGCTGCCCTGTGTTCCGCACCGCGACGTAAATCTCGTCCGTCTCGATCTGGCCCACGTCGTGAAGGACAACGTGAGGACCGGTACGAATCGGGTGGGCGACCGCCCCAAAGAACAGGTCGATGAGGCGGTTGTGCCGGACTTTCGCTCGGATGTACTGCGTGTCGGTTAGCGCGGACCGGGCAAAGCGGGGGGGCGTCGCGTCGCGCACCACGATTTCGAACCGGCACTCGCTCGGCTGAATGTCGATCGCGCCCATATCTGTGTTTCCGATTTTCGCGATGATTCTAGCGCCCACGCTCATGCGGGCGTCTGCCGCGCCATGCCGCGATACAGCCGGGCCGGGAGGGGATGAAGGAGTCGCCACACGATGCTAATCGGACGGCTTCCCGAATGGGAAACATATTCGCACGAGCCGAGAAAAACGTAAGGGGCGGTCAGCCCGGACGGCAGGGTGCGAACCTCGCGCACAAACAGGAGCGGCGTGTACCCCTGGGCGCGGTGCCCGATATACCGCTGCCCTGTGACCGATTCGGCCGAGGTGTTGCTCTGCGACTGCCAGTGGAAAAGCTCATTGGAAATGAGGTAGTCTTCGTACATCGTGGTGGGCGAGTAGTCGTCCTCTGTTTTCTGCAGCGTGACGAAGAGCGCGTCCACCTTTGACGCCGCGAGGTGCAACACGCCCTCTCGCTGGTCGGGGCGCCTCGCGAGCGTCCAGTGGCCGAGACCGACGAGGATTTCGTCGCGGCTGAACTGCGCGTGGATCGTGAGCGGCCCGCTCAACTCCGGTAGCGAGCCGGCGTGATGAACCGGGGCATGGCTGAGTTGGTATGCCAGAACCGCCCGAAGAGTCGTAAGTGACTCCGGAGTTTGCCGCAACCTTTGATCGGCGACGTCGGCCGTCCAGCCCAAGCTTTGTTCTCCCCAAAGGGTAACGTGGAACATCTCAACGAAAACCCGGGTCGCGGGCGGCAGCGGCTCGACTGGGCCTGCAGAATCCAGGTAGGCAATGAGGACTCGGATCTGCTCCGCATCGTCGATGTGGCAGAGGCGGCGGACGCCTTTCGCCAAGCGGTCTTCGTCGGGCGACGAGAAGGCCGGCCCCTGGCCCGCGTCCGCGAGCAGCCGCGACCAAAGCCCACGCTTGAGCAGTTCGTCCAACGACGTGTCGAGGTAGTCGAGCGTTTCCTCTATCGTCGGCGGGCGCCCGAGGTAACGGGCCAAGTCCCGAATGTCGCCAACCATTCTGGGGCGGAGCAGGCGGACGGATTCGCGGACGTTGGCCAGCACCCGTTGCTCGGCCACGCGTTCCAACCGGACGACGCACCCGCTCGGCAGGTGGGGTAACCCGCGCTCGATTTCGTCATCGAGTTTGGCCGCGGGCTTCGTGCTCAGCGCGCGGAAGCGCGCGGCGAACCGGAACTCGCGCCGCTGCGACCCGATGAAGTCCAGAACCGTCAAGCACTCCTTCTCATCGTGCTGCCGCAAGCCGCGACCGAACTGTTGCAGGTAGATGGTCAAACTTTCGGTCGGGCGCAGGAAGAGCAGCGTATCGACTTCGGGCAGATCGACGCCTTCGTTGTAGAGGTCGACCACGAAGATGAAGTTCACATCGCGCGAGCGAAGGCGGTCCTGAACGGACAGCCGGACCTGATCGGACGAGTCGCCCGTTAGTGCGACGGCCGGGACGCCGCGAGCGGTGAAAAAGCGAGCCATGAACTCGGCGTGAGCGACACTCACGCAGAAGCCCAGCCCGCGCGCCCGACGCGGATTCAGAAGGAACTCGTGCACCTTCTCCAGGACAAGCGCCGCGCGGGCGTCGTTGTTCGTATAGACCCGGTCCAGGTCGTCCACCCGATACCCGCCGCGTTGCCACGCCAGCCCGTCCAAATTAACCGAGTCTGCGACGCCGAAGTAGTGGAACGGGCACAACAGTCGGCGGTTGATCGCGTCCGGTAAGCGGATCTCGCAACTCGTGCTTCCCCCGAACCACCGGAGCAGGTCAAGTTGGTCCGCGCGCTCCGGCGTCGCCGTGAGTCCCAAGAGTATGAGCGGCCGGACGTGATCGAGCAGCCGCAGGTAACTCGGCGCGGCCGCGTGATGGAATTCGTCGACGACGATGTACGCAAATTCGTCCGCGGCGCGCCGCCACAGCTCGCGCGAGCTGTAACTCTGGACCGAGCAGAACAGGTGCCGGTGCTGGCTCGGCTCCCGCCCGCCGACCAATAGGTCGCCGAAATTCTGGTCGCGGAGCACGGCGCGAAACGCGCCCATCGCCTGCCGCAGAATCTCTTCACGGTGGGCGACGAACAGGAGCGTGGGTTTCTCACCAGCTTGTCGGCAGACGCGGGCGTAATCGAACGCCGCGATCATCGTCTTCCCGGTGCCGGTGGCGGCAACGACCAAGTGCCGGTACTTGTTGCGCACCTCCCGCTCGGCCGCTAAAACGTCGAGAATCTCTTCCTGAAAGGGGTAGGGGCGGAGATCGAAGACGAAGGCTGCACCGGACTCGTTCGCCCCCTGTTCGGCGCCAATCGCCTGGCGCAATCGGGCGGGTGAGTCTGCCGAAAACGCCTCGAACTCGTCATCCTGCCAGTACGATTCGAACGTGCCGGTGATTTTGCCCCAGAGGTAGGGTAGCTCGAACTGACTGATTTTCGTTGTCCATTCAAGCCCCTCGGAGAGGGCCGCGTGGGACAGGTTGGCCGAGCCGACGTAGGCACTGCCGAACCCGGAGTCGCGGTGAAAAATGTACGCCTTCGCGTGCAACCGCGTCCGCTTCGTGTCGTAACTAATCCGCACCTCGGTGTTCGGCAACCGGCTGATTTCTTCAACTGCCCGCGGGTCGGTCGCGCCCATGTAACTGGTCGTAATAACCCGGACGCGCGGGCCGATCCCACCCGCTCGCGCCGCGAGTTCGCGCAGCTCGGGCAGCACCGTTCGCAGGCCGCTCCACTTGATGAACGAACACAGGATGTCGACCCGGTCCGCGGTCCCCATCTCCTTGCGGAGTTGACTACCGAGACTCGGATCGATTTTCGTGCCCGTCAGAAGCGCGGACCGGGCCAGCGGCGTGTCAGGCCGTTGCACCGGTTCGTCTTGGGGGGTAGCGTGAACAGCCAGTAATCGGCTGAGCGGAGTTGCGAGCTTCAATCGGTCTTCCCAGTCCGAGCCAAGCTCCTCAATCAGTACGCCGAGGATTCGATCAACGAGCCGCTGTTGCCGTACTGCCGACTCGCTCCCTCGAAACGATCCCAAGCTGCTCGCCAGCGCGTGTTCCAAGAACTGCGCGAGAGCGCTGTGCGATTCCTCGACGTCGAGGGGCGCCAGCGAATGCAGCCTGGGATCGGCGAGATCATCGAGACCGTGCTGCAGGGCGACGGTCACCAGTGTTTCGTAAACTCCTGGTCGCAACACGTCGGCCCCACGAATTAATTCTCGGTCACACGGAGCGAGACGCGGGCGCCGGTCGTCCGAGAAGTTGGATGGTGACGCGGCTCATGTCCGCAACTCCGTTGCTACGCGCTCTCGCGTTCCTTCTCTTCCACCGATGGCTTCGGCTTCTCGCGCTCCACGAACCGCACCTTCACCGTGGGTCCGGCGATGTGGTGTAGCAAGTGCTTCGGCAGGTGACAGCGGATCACCACCTCGTTCGCGTCGTCGCGGAACTCCTGGCGGTAAATCTCCGCGTGCGCGTTCAGGAATGCCAGTACCTTGCCGTTGCCCGAATCCGTGACGATCTCCGCTTCCGCGAAGTCCGCCGCCAGCGCCTCCATCACCGCTTCTTCCAGTTGCGCGATGCCCTCACCCGTGAGTCCGCTCACCGCGATCGCGCGGGGGTGGTGTGCTTCGAGGAGAGTGAGCAGCGAACGGTCCGCGAGCTTGTCGATCTTGTTCAGAATCAACAGCATCGGCTTGTCGGCGCAGTCCAACTCCTTCAACACCGCCGTCACCGCGCGGATGTGGTCTTCCGCCTGCGGGTTGCTTGCATCGACGACGTGAAGCAGCAGCTTCGCGGCACGCGCCTCGGCCAGCGTCGCCTTGAAAGAAGCGACGAGGTGGTGAGGCAGGTCGCGGATGAACCCGACCGTGTCGGAGAGCAGCACGCGGCCCCAGTCGCGGATGTGCCACTGCCGCGTCCGCGTGTCGAGCGTGGAGAACAGTTGGTTCTTCACGTGAACGCCCGCCTTCGTCAGCGTGTTCATCAACTGCGACTTGCCCGCGTTCGTGTAGCCCACGATGGAAATCGTGTGCTCCTGGTCGCGGCTCTTCACCTCGCGCTCCTTGCGCCCCAGCACCTCGTTCAGTTTGTGCTTGAGGTCGCGGATGCGGTGCGACACGAGCCGGCGGTCCGACTCGAGTTGCGTTTCGCCTGGGCCGCGAAGCCCGATCCCGCCGCCCTTCTGACGCGACAGGTGCGACCACATCTGCTTGAGTCGCGGCAGCGAGTATTCGAGCTGCGCGAGTTCGACTTGCAGCTTCGACTCCGCCGTGCGGGCGCGGCTCGCGAAGATGTCGAGGATCAGTTCGCTGCGGTCGAGCACCTTCACGCCCAGCGCCTGCTCCAGGTTCCGCGCCTGACCGGGGAGCAGGTCGTTGTCGAAGATGACCACGTCCGCGTCGAGCGATTCGACGAGTTCGTGCAACTCGCCGACCTTGCCGGAACCGAGGTACGTCGCGAGTTGGATGTCGTGGCGCTTCTGCGTGAGTTGGCCGACCACCGTGGCGCCGGCCGATTCCGCGAGGCCGCGGATCTCGTCGCACGGGTCGGCTTCGTTGAGCCACGGGCGCTCCGGCAGCGAGACGCTGACCAGAAGTGCCTTTTCGCTGGCGACCGAGAACTCTTCGCGGTGGGTGTCGAATGCCTTGCTGATGGTCACGTCCTCCGGCGCGGGATGCGCCGCACACATTGTAAGCGGATCGGTCGGGCGATTGAAACAGGGAAGCGCGGTCTTGGAGTGTAGTCATCACGCTCCGCGTGATGCACCCCCTCGGGGCGCAATGCTCGTTCGCCGCGCGAGAAGACATCACGCGGAGCGTGATGACTACACTCAAACGCCCACCTGGAGTGTAATCATCACGCTCCGCGTGATGCACCCCCTCGGGGCGCAATGCTCGTTCGCCGCGCGAGAAGACATCACGCGGAGCGTGATGACTACGCTCAAACGCCCACCTGGAGTGTAATCATCACGCTCCGCGTGATGTCTTCGCGGGACCAAAGGCTTGTTCGCCGCGCGAAGTCATCACGCGGAGCGTGATGACTACACTCAAACGCCCACGGCCCGACCGGGATTAGACATCCGGGTCGGGCCGTGGGTTCACCGAAGTGAAGCAATCGTTACTTCTCGCCGCCCGGCAGCAGCGGCACCTTGGGCATGACGACTTCGCCGGTGCCGCGGGCGAACACCGGGTTGACCGTGACGCTGTACGACTTGCGGTCGGGGTTCACCTTGTAGGTCGCGCGGATATCCGCGGCGGCCGACGAGATGCCCGGCATCCGCGCTTCCGCCCCGGTCGGGACGAGCGGCATCGCGACGCCGTTGGAGGAGGTCAGCGGCGCGGTCATCACCGACCCGGCCGTGCCGACCCCGCCGCCCATGCCGCCGCGGGCCGCGCCGGTCGTCTGGCTGCGGAGTTCGGCGCTCGCGTTGATCTCCTCGGCGACGGTCGCGAGTACGGTCCGCGAGCCGCCGTCCAACTTGACTTCGACCGGCTTGCCGCCGAGCGGCACGTCGAGCAGGTCCACCGACTCCTTCGGGGTGCCCTTGAACCGGGTCACCTTGATGCGGGCGGTGCCGCCGATCGGCCGGCCGAACGCCTGCTTCACCGTCACCTTGTAGGTGCCCGCGAACGCGCTCGCGGCGGCGTACACCTCGGACCGGTCGTTCGCCTGATCCAGCACGTCGCCCTTGAGGACGCCGCCGCCGGTGGTCCGCTTCTGCGTGGCCGAACACACCGACCCGGTCGGCTCCGCGACCACCAGGTCGAGGTCGGCGTTGCCCTGCCACAGCAGTTCGATCACGAGGTCGCGCTGGGTCTGCTCCAGAATGGCCTTGCTGATCGCGTCGGTCTTCTGACCGGCGGCCTTGAGCTTGGCCTCGATCTTGGGCAGCCGGTCGTTGGCCTGCTTGTGGTAGTCGATGCCGTCGGTGGTGCTCCAGTCGCGCTTGAGCAGCCCGTTGGCGGCCCACAGCACGGCGTCGCTCCGCACGTCGGTGGCGACCTCGGCGTAAGCCATCGCGTTGGCGTACGGGGTGGGGTCGTCCGGGCTGCACTCGGACGCCCGCTTGCAGAACGCGATCGCCTGGTTGTGGTTCTTCAACTTGTCCTCGGCCTTGGCGGCCTTGAGGTACGCCTTCGCGTCGGCCGGGTCGAGGTCGATGGCGGACACCGACGCCCGCTCGACTTCGGCCGGGTTGCCGCCGCCGGCTTGCAGCGCGATGGCCAGCGACTCGTGAACCCAGGAGTCGGTCGCGATGCCCTTGCGCAGGTTGCCCTTGAGCACCTCGGCCGCGTGGCCGAACTCGTCGAACTCCATGAGGAACTCGGCGCACGCGAGGATCAGACCGGGGTCGTTCTCCTTGGTCCAGTCGATGGCGTTGCTCCACATCGTCTTCGGGTCGTTGCCGATTCTCTTGCGGAGATCGGCGACGTCGATCTTCGGGTTCGTGAGCGTCGGCTTGTTCGCCGCGACCGCGTTGGCGGGCGGGCTGTTCGGCCCGATGACGACCACGCCGCCGCCCGGCGCCCGGACCTGGGGCGCGGGGCCGGCCTCTTGCTTCTTCAGCTTGAGCGTGGCCCCGGAGTGGTACCGCGTGGTGCCGCGGACGATCAGCGCCTTGGCCGGCGGGTAGTAGCCGAGCGAGTTCAGGAGCGGCCCGGCGAGCGTCGCCGTGTCGTCCACGCCCATGCCCGGCATCGGGTTGGCGTTGGGCGCCTGCGCCCACTCGCCCTTGGCGACCGTCTCGAAGATGAGGTTCATGAGCAGCGTTTCCTGGGTGCCGCCCTGGATACCGAACTGACCGCCGAGGTTACCGAACTGGCCGAGGTTTTGGTTCTGGGCGCCGCCGCCCAGGTTCCCTTGGTTGCCGAGGTTCCCCCCGTTGTTGTTGCCGCCGTTCATGTTCAGAGGGTTGTTGTTGTTGTTGTTGTTGTTGTTGTTGCCGAACGCGTTCCCGAACGGGTTGCCGTTGTTGTTCCCCTGGTTACCGAACTGGTTGGCGGCTCCCGCGGCCTGTCCGAAGATGGCCAGGTTCTGCTGCTGGAACTGCTGCTGCTGTTGGAGGCTCTGCATGTTGACCGACTGCGGGATGGGGACGACGAGGTCTTCCACCGGGAACACCCGCGTCACCTTCTCTTCGAGGCGGCGCTGGAAGGTGGTGATCTCGACGTACTCCGGGCGGACGATGAACGTCGCGTTCATCGACAGCAGCACGATGTCGAGGAAGTTGCCCATCTTGAGACCCTTCAACTGCCCCCCGCCCCCGGTCTGGAGCTTGGTCTTGATCTCCTTGCTGTCGAACATCGGGTTGTCGGCCTTGAGGATGTCCTCCATGATGATGAACGACAGGTCGTACTTCTTGGACAGGAACCCGAGCAGTTCGGACAGCGGGGTGGCGTTGAGGTCTTTGTCGCCCAGATCGACCTCGGTGTCCTCGATGATGCTCTTGAGCTTGCGCTGGGTCGGGCTCGGGTTGTTGCCGAGGTTCGAGTTCAGGTACGTGTCGCGGCGGAGGCTGGTCAACTCGCGCCACACGGTGGCCGGCGGGAAGTGGACCGGCGGCTCGTCGGGGTACGGGATGTGCGACTTCTCGGTCTGCATCATGGAGAGCAGGAACCGGTCTTCGCGGAGCCGGGTCAGTTCCTTCCACTCGCGCAACTGCGTGGCCTGCTGGCCGATGATGTAGCTGGCGACCGCCGTCGAGGGGACCGGCAGGCCCTTGACGATCTTCTCCTGCACCATCAGTTGCGCTTCCTGATAGGCCAGCTCGTAGCGGGCCTGCTGCATCAGTTGGCGGAACTGGTCGATCCGGTTCTTGTCGCTCGCGTTCTGGTCCTCCCTGCGGTCGAACTCGCTGAGCCGCTGCTTGGTGCGGGCGACGCTCTGCCGTTCGACGTCGGCCTGGCGCTTGATCTCGGCGCCCTTGACGAACACCTCGCGCATCACGGCCTCGATGTCGGCGACCATCTGGCGGCGGGCGTCGTCGCCGATGCCCTCGTAACTGAGAATCTCGTCGCGCTGGCGCTTGAGGTCCTGGTACGCGCCTTCGGGGTCGGTGCGGAGGTACTGGCGGCCGCGGCGGATGGTCGAGTCGGCGAGCACCTTGTACCGCTGCTCCTCGATCTGACGGCGGGCGGCGGCTTCCTTCAGCAGGTCGGCCGCGGCGCCCGGGTTCACCGGCGGCGCGACCGGCGGCACCGGGTCGTTCACCTTCGGATCCTGGAACACCTTGCGGATGTTCTCGCGGGTCGTCTCCTGGTCAACCTTCACCACGCCGGTCTTGGCCGCGATCGCCTTCGTGAGGTCGGCTTTCGTCAGTTTGCCGGCCCGGATTTTGGCGACCATCGCGGCGCCCTGCGCGGCCTCGCGGTCGGTCGGGTCCACCTTGATGGCGGCGGCGTAGAGCTTCTCGGCGTCGTCGAACCGATCGACGCTGATGGCCCACACCGCCTGCGTGAGGAACTCGTCGCGGTAGAGCTTCACCTGCGTGCTGGCCAGCGCCAGCGCCCGGTCGGACGCGAGCATGGCCGGCGCGTCCTTGTGCGGCGCGTTCTTCCACTGGTTGACCATCAGGTTCAGGAAGAAGTGTTCGACCTGCGACGGCGGGAGCGCGTGCGACAGGTTCAGTTCGACCGGCTTCCCGGCGACGCGAGCGCTGACGGTCGCGGTCACCGTCTTCGCGTCCGCCTTCACGATCTTGCCCATCACGAGGGTGGAGCGGTCGGCGCGGAGCGGCGGCAGTTTGGTCGGGTACGACTCGCCGACCTCGGCGCCGAACGTCCACTTCTCCGGCTTGGCGACGGGCACGTCGAGCGCGGCCTTCAGCCGGGCGACGAACTCCTTCTGGCTCGGCGCCTGCGAGACATCCTCTTGCAGGCGGACGACGGCCCCGCCGGTGAGCGCGGCCAGCCCGTGCAGGTTCTGGGGGTCGAGTTTCAGCCCGAGCGGGACGGCGAAGAAGTACTGCTCGGCCCGGTCCATGCGGGAGCCGAGCGCGATGCGGTCGTCTTCGGTGACGCGCGCGAACGCGCTTTCGCCGTCGCCGAGGTACAGCACGATCTGGTGCCGGTCGCGGTTCGGGGCCATCGTCAGCAGCGCCTTCTCGATGCCGCCCTTGAGGTCGGCGGCGCCGGCGCCGTACTCGACGTCCGTGAGCGCCTTGGCGGCCTCGACCACGTTCTCGGCGGTCGCGGGCTGGAAGTCGCGGGTCAGCGCGCGGGTCGTGGCCGGCGTGCTCAGCGACCACACGCTCACGCGGTCGGCGGCCGTTAAACTGGTCGCCAGCCCGGTGATGATGTGCTTGGCCTGTTGGAGCGGGCGACCGGCCTGGCTGGCGGTCGTG
>CANLGS010000004.1 GCA_947490035.1 Gemmataceae bacterium | reverse complement strand
GCTCGGCGGAAAGAACCACGGTGGACGCGAACGGACGGGGCATTGGCGGCATCCTGCGGCCTTCAGGTCAGGCGAGGGTGCAGTTTATGCCAACAATCGAATCACTGTCCAGTCCACTGGCGGCGAACTTGTGAAACGGTCATCTAGGTCCGCACCCGATACCCCTCCTGCGACGGGGCCGCCCGATGTCCGTTCGTCCTGACGCGCAAGTCGAGCCGATCCCCGGATACAAGCTGCTCGACCGCCTCGGCGCGGGCGGGTTCGGCGAGGTCTGGCGCTGCGAGGCGCCCGGCGGCATCTTCAAGGCCGTCAAGATCATCCACGGCGACCTGCGGTCCAAAGACCAAGACCTCGTCCGCTACGCCGAACAGGAACTCAAGTCGCTCAAGCGCATCAAGGGCGTGCGCCACCCCTACCTGCTCGCACTCGACCGCTACGACATCGTGGACGGCCGGCTCATGATCGTCATGGAGCTGGCCGACTGCAACCTGTGGGACCGCTTCCGCGAGTGCCGCGACAAGGGGCTGATCGGCATCCCGCGCGAAGAACTGCTCCAGTACATGTCCGAGACCGCCGAGGTGCTCGACCTGTTCAACGACCAGTTCCAGTTGCAGCACCTCGACATCAAGCCGCAGAACCTGTTCCTGCTGTACAACCACGTGAAGGTGGCCGACTTCGGGCAGGTGAAAGACCTTCAGGGCTTGATGGCCCAGGTCACCGGCGGCATCACCCCCGTGTACGCGGCACCGGAGACGTTCGACGGCGTCGTCACCCGCTACTGCGACCAGTACAGCCTGGCGTGCGTGTACCAGGAACTGCTCACCGGGATGCGGCCGTTCGACGGCAGCAGCATGAGCCAGTTGCTGATGCAGCACCTGAACCTGCCGCCGAACCTCGACCCCAGCCCGGCGTGCGACCGCCCGGCGCTGGCCCGCGCGCTGTCCAAGAAACCGGAAGACCGGTGGCCCAGCGTGCTGGCGTTCGTGCGCGCCCTCAGCGGCGCCGCCGGGACCAACCCGCACGCCCGGTTCGGCGCGTCCGAAGTGGACACGCCCACGGTTATCGGGGTGCCGCCCGCGTCCGGCTCCGCCATCGTGTCCGTGTCCGACGACACGCCGCCGCGCGGCGCCGAAGCCTACGGCCCGGTGTTCACCCCGGCCCCGCCGGAACTCAGCGGCGACGGCCCGCTCCAGCCGGCGCTCGTCCTCGGTCTGGGCAACGCCGGGCTGCGCGTCGTCCAGCGGTTGCGGTTCGACCTCGCGGAACGCTACGGACCGCCGAACCTGACGCCGGCGCTGCGCGCGATGTTCATCGACACCGACGCCGAGGCGCTCGACGACGCGACCCGCGAACGCCGCACCGACCGGTTCGCGGCGCTGGCCCCGGACGAGGTGTTCTCCGCCCGGTTGAACCGCGCGGGGCACTACATGAAGCCGCGGTTCAACGGCCGCACGCTCACCGAAGGGTGGTTCGACGCGCAGTTGCTGTACAAGCTGCCGCGCAACCCGCAGACCCTCGGCGTCCGGTCGTTCGGGCGGCTCGCGTTCCTCGACCACTACCGCGCGCTGATGTCGCGTGTGCAGGCCGAACTGGACGCGGCCGTGGCGCCCGACGCGCTGCTGCTCACCGAGAGCCGCACCGGGCTGAAGCGACGGACCAACCGCCCGCGCGTGTACATCGCCGGCAGTCTGGCCGGCGGCACCGGCGGCGGGATGTTCCTCGACCTGGCCTACGCGGTGCGCAGCCGGATGAAGCGGATGGGCTACGACCGGCCCGAGATCATCGGACTGTTCGTGCTGCCGCCGGCCGACGCGACGCTTACCCCGCCGCAGGCCCTGGGCAACACCTACGCGGCGCTCACCGAGTTGAACCACTACAGCCGGCCGGACACGCTGTTCACCGCGCACTACGACGAGCGGAACGGGTACATCAAGGAGAAGGACGCGCCGTTCACGCGGTGCTACCTGCTGCCCGGCTCCGCGTCCGGGGCGGCACCGCAGCCCGGATCGGGCGTCAGCCCGCCGCCGCGCCGCACCCCGCCGAGCATCCCGAACCCCGGCTCGCGCGCCCGCGCCGCCGGGTCCGGCATCGTCAAGCCCGGCTCGCGCGTCGTTTGCCTCAACATGCAGCGTACCCCGGACCTGGGCGCGGCGCTCGCCGCGCTCAAGCCCTTCGGTGACGCGGCCGAGCGCATTAGGTTGGACCTGTTCGCCCCGGTCGGCCGCGTTGCCGACGAGGTCCGCGCCGCCGACGAGGAACCGTCCGAGAAGCCGCGCCCGGTCGCGGTCTCCGCGTTCGGCGTGGCGACGTTCGACTGGCCCCGCGCCGACGTGGTGGCCGCGACCGCCGCGACCGTCGGGCGCACGATCCTGAAGCGCTGGGCGGCGCCCGACCTGAAGCGCGCCCGCGAGGTGATGCCCGGTATCGCCGCGAACCGGTGGACGCAACTCGGCCTCGACCCGGACGCCGTCCTCGGCCACCTTCAGCGCGCCGCGGACGCCGCCACCGGCGGGAAAGTGGACGAGCGGTTAGGGGTGCTGATCGAACCGCTGGTGCCGCGCGGGTGGCTCAACCGGCTGCCGGAGCCGACCCAGATCAGCATCGCGCTGGACACGCTGAACCGGCTATTCGGGCCGCCCGCCGCGTCGCAGAAGCGCCCACTGACCGCGCTGGAAGAGGCCGTGGCGAAGGCCGCCACGGAAGCCGGTGCCGCGTTCGCGCTGGACCTGCGCACGCTCGCCCCGATCCTCGTGGAAGACGCCGAGTTCCGTCTCTCCGGGACCGAAGAACTGTACCGCCAGTTCCTCGCCACCACCGACCGCCTCATCGAGCGGTACACGCAACTCATGGTCGAACTCGATGCGAAGGCCGTCGCCGGGTTCGAGTGCCTGTCGCGCTACGCGCACTACCAGAAGGGGATGTGGAAGCCCACCGGCGCGGAACTGGCCGACGCGCTCCGCCAGTACCCGCGGGCGCGCTTTCAAGCGATCACGTTCCGGCACCTGGTCGGCATCTACCAGACGGCGCGCGACGAACTCAGCGGGCAGGTGGCCGACATCGCCGTGGCCCGGCAGCGGATGGCGACCGCCAGCGCGCGCGTGCCGGACGAAGCGCCGGACCCGCCCGCGTCGCTCCGCCGGCTGATGCCGGTGGGGTGTACCACCGTCCGCGAAGCCGTGGACCGGTTCCTGAAGGTGCTGACCGACGCGGACCTGACCGAGATCGACCGCCGCGTGCAGGCGGTCCTCGAACCGGAAGCCGGCGGGTTGTTCCAGGTCTGTCTCAACTCGGGACCGGGCGTCGAAGGCGTGATCGCGGTCGTGTTCGAGGAGACCCGCGCGCACCTGGACGACCGGTTGGGTGAGGTCGGGCTATCGGCCATGTTCGCGGAGCGATTCCGCACGCCGCAGCAGGCGGAGCGGGCCATCGAGCAGGCGTACCAGGAGGCGGAACCGGCGTGGGCCGGGAGCGGCCCGTGGGTCAGTTCCGAAGTGGCGGTACTCGCGTGCCCCGGCGGCGCGTCGGGCGAAGCGCTCCGCGAACTGGCCCGCCGCGCGATCCCGATCGCCGGGCTGCCGGTCGCCGACAGCCGCGACGACCTGACCATCTACCGCGAGTGGACGGCGGTGCCGCTGGCGGCGCTGCCGCACCTCGGCCCGGCGGCGGCGGTAGCCTACGCCGCGATGCCCGATACGAACCAGTGTACCCCACACGCCCGCCTCGACGTGACCGCCTGGCTCGACGTGGACGCGCCATAACGAACCAAGAATTAGCCGCACGATAAACGCAGAGAAAGACACGATCAGAGAAACAGAAGGCCGTGTTTGAAAACACTCTTTCTCTGCTCTGATCGTGTCTTCCTCTGCGTTTATCGTGCGGCTACTCTTCTTCTGCTCTTCCTCACCCCAGCGTGACCTCGATGCCGGTCATGTCCTCGTGCGCGAGGCCCAGCGCGATGCGCGCGAACACCTCGTCGCGGGTCTTGTTCCGCGTCTCGTAGTCCTTCAGGAACCACCAGAACCGGTACTCCACCACCTTCACCGCGCCCTTCTGGTTGTACCGCACCACCGTCACGCCGTTGTCCGGCGAGACGTTCTTGCACTGCGCCACCGCGCCGCGAATCACGTTAATCACCTTCCCCGCGTCCTTGTCCGTGCTGACGGTCACGGCGATCGCGTCGTAGGTCTCGCCGCCCTTCGACAGGTTCTCCACGGTCGCCTCGGTCACCGTGCGGTTGGGCACACTGACCACCAACCCGTTCGTGTTCTTCAGCGACGTGGAACGCCATGTTAAGCCGACGACGCGGGCCGGGTCGCCGCCGCTGAGACGCACCACGTCGCCCACCTTGAACCGCCGCTCCGCGAAGATGACGACCGAGCCGAGCACGTCCCCGATCATCGGCCGGGCCGCGAGCGCAATCGCAAGAGTGCCGATGGCCAGCGCGATCACCAGCGCGGTCACGTCGTAGCCGAGTGTGCTGAGGATGAGGGCTATCGCCGCGATCCAGGTGCCCGCTTTCAGCACGCCGCGGAGCGCCGCCAGCACCGGCGACGGACTGCCGGTGTCGCCCTTGCTGCCGCGAATCGCACGACCCAGGACGAACAACAGGATGCGCGGGATGAGCAGCGTCGCGAGCAGTATGATGCCGATCTTGATACCGGTAGTGCGCAGCCCGCGGAGGCGCGCCGCCTGAAGTTCGCCGCGCGCCCGGCCGATTTCGCCGCCGTTGGCCGCGAGCTTGGTCTGGTCGGCGGTCTTGCTCGGGTCGGTCGGGCCGTTGCCGGTGAGCGCCTCGACGCGCCGCACGTTCGCCCCCGCGACCGCGACCAGCCGCGCGGCCTCTTCGTGGTAGGCGCTCTCCTCGACCTTCAGCCCGGCCGGGGCGAGCCGCGCCGCGAGCCACCCGTCCCACGCCTTCGCGCCCCCCGAACCGGCGACGCGCTTGTCCAGAAGCACGCGCAGTTTGGCAACGTCGTCCGCCTCGCGACGTGTGAGGTCGAGCAGGCTGTCGAGCGTTTCCTTCTGCCGCTTCAAGTTGTCGGCGCGTTCGTCGTAGTCGATGAGTTCCTTGTAGTACGCCGCGAGAAGTTCGGCGGCGTCCGCGGCGGGTTGCGAGCGCTCGACGGCCAGCGCCCAGTCCCACTCGGCGGCGTCCTTGTTGAGCCGCTCGGCCGCCTTCTGGTCGAGGCGCTTCTGCTCGGCGTCCGGGCGGTCCTTGCGGGCGGTCGCGTAGTCGGCCGCGAGCCGCTTCAGTTCGGCGAGCAACTCGATGCGCTCGTTCACGTGCGCGAGCAACCGGCCGGCGAGCGGTTTGATGTTCTCGACGTCCGCGTCCGGCTTGCGAATCGCGTCGCGGTCCCGGCGAAGCGCCTCCAGCGCGGTCCGCACCTCGGCCGCGGCGGTGTCGAGTTTCGCGCGACCGTCGTTCGCGGCGGCTTCGGGAACGCCGTCGGGCGCCTTGGCCGGGTCGAGGTCGCCGCTCCCGACGCGCCGACCGATCTCCGCCGCGAGCGCCGCTAGCTCGCGTGTCATCCGGCGCGCGTCGTCGAGTGTGGTCAGGTACGCGACCGCCTTCTTCTCCATCTCGTCGAGCGCGGCGACGACCGCCAGCGCGTCTTCGGCGCGGGCATCCAGCGCCCGCACGCGGGCCGCGAGGTACTGACGCGCCGCGACCAGTTCGCGCGCGGCGCGATCCAGTGGCGGTGCGGAACTGGCAGCCACCGGCGCCAGCGTTACGGCGCCGAACGGGTCGCCCAGCCCGTGGCCCGCCTTCGCCTCGGCCTTCGCGCGTGCCTCCGCGTAATCCTTCTTGTCGCCCTCGATCGCGCCGAGCTTTTCGGCCAGTTGCTTGCGGATCTTGGTGAACTCGTCCGCGAGTTGCGCCGGCGCCATCCCGTGCGCAAGCAACTCGAACTTGAGCGCCGCGACCGTGTCGGCCTGCGCGGATTTCAGTTCGGCGAGCTTCGCGGTTACGAGCTGGGCCGCGGCCTTCGCGGCGGGCAGTTGCGCCTCGACCGCGAGTAGTTGCGCCTTCGCCTGCACCGCCGGCGGGCGCGCTTCGACGGACAGCGTCTTGAGCTTCCTTTCCGCGTCGTCGAGTTGCTTCGTGGCAACCGCGTCCGGCAGTTTGGCGGCGCCGGCCTTCGTCGCGAGCGCGGCCGCCGTCCGCATCTTGAAGAGGTGATCGTCCGCGGCGAGGATGGCCCGATCAAACTCCGCACCCGCGGCGACAACCGACGCGAGCGAGTCCTTCAACCCTTCGGTGTGCTTCGCGCGCGCGGCAGTGTAATCGGCCCGCGTCTGTGCGTCCTTGATCGCGGCGTCCACGTCGGCGGGGCGCAGCACGAGCGGGGACTGGTCCGGCGGCGGCTTGAGTTCGTCGAGCCGCTGCTGGGCCTTGCCCAGTTCGACCGTCTGCGCGGTGAATCGCTGGTGCGCCACCTCGTACCCGCCCTTGCGCGCGGGCCACTCTTGCGCCAACTGCTCGACGAACGCGAGCAACTCGGTGGCCGACCGGCCCGCGAGCAGCGCTTCCAGTTCCTTGCGGGTCTGTTCGCGGTCGGCGACCGGCTTCGGGGGCGGCGCCTTCTCCTTCTGCGCGGAACTGCCGGCGCCGGACAGGAGTAGGGCGGCGAGGAGAGCGGCGCCGGCGGGGCGAATCCTGGTGGAAAGCATGGTGTCTCGCGAGTGCGGGTCGGGCGCGCGAACTCGCGGCGCCGGCACAACAGGTTGAGTTTAGCTGTTTGACCGGCGCGGCGAAAGTATCCCGGCGGTTGCGGTTGCACCTTTCACCCGGTGCGGCTATACGCAGGCCGAAATACTCTCAAGTTCGGGTTCGGTTCGGCCGGGGGACGTTCGGATGAGGCCATTCCGCCGCGCGCTGCTGGCGTGTGCCGTCGCGGGTCTGGGGACCGCGACCGGTTGCATGCTGCCCGATGGCTCACAGGAGTTGAAGCCACTCCCGCGCGAAGAAGCCGTGCCGCGCCCGGAACTCGTGGACCGCCAGGCGGCGCGCGTACCGCCCCTGCCACTTGCGCTCGCCGCGGGCAAGAGTCCGCTCGCGAACACCAGCCCGCCGGTCGAAGCGTCGGACGCGCCGCTGCCCATCAACCTCGCGACCGCGCTCCGGCTCGCGAACGCGCGCCCGCTCGACGTGCAGATCGCCGGGCGGCAGGTGGCCGCGGCCGCGGCTCTCTACGACCGTGCCAGGGTGCTGTGGCTCCCGAACATCTCGCTCGGTGCCGACTACTTCGCGCACACCGGGCCGCAGCAGGTGTTCGCCGGCGACCTCGTGAAGTCGAACCGGAACACGCTGATGGCCGGGTTCGGGCCGAACGTGGTGTTCGCGTTCTCCGACGCACTGTACGCCCCGCTCGCGGCGCGCCAGGAACTGCGTGTTCGCGAGGCCGCGCAGCAGACCGCGGTGAACGACAGCACGCTCGCGGTCGCGGAGGCGTACTTCGCGGTGCAGCAGGCGCGCGGCGACCTGTCCGGCGCGCTCGCGGCCGAACTGCGCGCCGAGGAACTCGTTCGCAAGACGACCGAACTCGCGAAGGGACTCGCACCGCCCGCGGAGGAGAACCGGGCGCGCACGGAACTCGGCCGCCGCAAGCAGGCGGTGTCGGCCGCGCGCGAGCGGTGGCGCACGTCCAGCGCCGAACTCGCGCGCCTTTTAAGGCTCTCCCCCTCCGCGGTGGTCGAACCGGCCGAACCGCCGTTCCTGCCGGTCACCGTGATCGACGCGACGGTGACGGTGGACGAACTCATCCCCGTCGCGCTGAACACGCGCCCGGAGTTGGCCGGGCACCAGGCGTTCGTGCAGGCCACGCTCGCGCGGTTGAAGCAGGAGAAGATCCGCCCGCTGGTGCCGAGCCTCGCGGTGCGCAGCGTTTCGACCAACCCGAGCGGGTCGCTGGGCTACGGCGCGTTCGGCGGCGGGCGCAACGGCACGCTGAACAACTTCGACGGCCGCTTCGACATCGACGTGCAACTGCTCTGGGAGTTCCAGGCACTCGGCTTCGGCAACAAGGCGCGCGTCAACGAACGCCGCGCCGAATACGAGATCGCGACGCTCGACCTGTTCCGCACACAAGACCGTATCGCGGCGGAAGTGGCGACCGCGTTCGCGCAGACGCGGGCCGCGGCGCAGCGACTGAACGACGCCGAACCCGCACTCAAGGAAGCCATCGAGTTGGTGCAGAAGAGCGTGGACGGGCTGGGCCAAACGCGGCGCATCGGCGACGCGCTGACGCTGGTCGTGCGACCGCAAGAAGCGGTCGCGGCGATCCAGGCGTTCGCGCAGGCGAACACGGATTTCTTCGCGGCGGTTTCGGACTATAACCGTGCGCAGTTCCGGCTGTACCGCGCGCTCGGGCACCCGGCGCAGTGCCTCGCGGGATCGGTGCCGCAAGGCATTCCAGCCGCCCCGCCGGCGCCCGCGCCGCTCCCGGAAGTGAAAGTGCCGGCGCAACTGTTACCACTTCCGAGCGTTTCCCTTCCGGCGACACCGGTCGCGACCGCTCCGAAGGTGACGCCCACTGGCGCGACGCTGCCCATAATTCCGACGCTCCCGGCGCCCAAGCCGGCACAGCCTTTGCGCGAACTGGAGTGGACACCCGCAGCACCGACCGAGAACCGACCGCCGACCGTGACAGAGGAGCCGCCGGTGCCTTCACCAGCGGCCGAAGCGCCCGAACCGGGCGGTTGAAGAATATCCGAATTGGAGACTTGCCGATCCGCTGTTGATTTTCTATGCGGCGTGCGGCATGGTTAATAGAGGGCACGGCGCCTGGAAGACACCCTAAACGGAGGACGAGACGACCATGTGGAATCCACCCCCTGAGCACCCGCTGCGGCGGCTGTTCGCGGGGCTTGCCGAACACGCCTTCTTCTCCCACCTCGGCGTGGCCGACCCGCCCCTGACGGATTACCTCTCCGCGCTGCTCACGCGCTTCATTCACAACGACGACGTTTACCGACTGCGCGGCTCCGCCGGGCAACCACTCACGGAACTCGCCGAAATGGTAACGGAAGCGGAGCGTCTCCCGGCCGGCGGGCGCACGCAGCGCGAGTACTACCGGCACATCGGCGACTTCGCGCTGTTCTGGACCGGCGTGTACCCGGAAGCGGTCGAGCGCATGCGCCGCGGCGCGTTCAAGGACGCGTTCGTGAACTACACGGCGCAGGGCAAGCGAGGGTATCTGCTCACGAGCCGCCTCGAAGAGGAAGAACACCACGACGCGGAAGCGGGCTTGTTCCGCCGGTTGAGTCATCAGTTCGAGGTGTGCGCGCTGGGCTTGCGAAAGGTGCGCGAGGAGTGGGAAGAACTGCGCGCGAGTCCGCCAACCGGCGGGTTGATTGGCTAAACGTCCTGCTTCGCCGCTCGCGGCTTCGCACGTGCGAAGCCGCGAGCGGCCGGAACGACGACACAACTACTTCTTCGGCGGGGCCGGCTTCAGGTACTTGGGCAACTCCGCCGGGTCGAGATCGACCTTCGCGCCATCCTTCGGAATCTCCACGCCGGCGGTCCAGAGGATGCCGTTCACGAGCAACCGGCGGTAGCCTTCCTGGGCGAAGCTCGCGTGCAGGTGCGCGCCGGTGAAGGTGAACGTGCGGCCCCCTTCGGGCCGGTCGTAGGTCCAAGCGACCACGTCCTGACCGCCGGTCGGCTTGACCGCGGCCTTCGGGTTCCACGTCCGCAACAGCGGCGTGACCCCCTTCATGTCCGCGACGAACTTGTTCTTGAACAGCCAGCCGTCGTCGATCTTGAACGTCTTCACGCCGCGGGTCGTCGGGTGATCGGGGAACGTGTCGAACTCGGTGACCCAGTGCGCGCGTTCGCCGATGCCCTTCTCCCACGCGCCGCCGGCCCACCCGCGAGCCTTGTCGCCGAAGTCCTTCGGGTAGTCCGCGGTCTGGTGGAGTTGCACCAGGCCCACCTTCGCGTCCATCATCTTCTGCACCTTCGCGAGCCGGTCCTCCTTCAACACCTGATGCTTCTCGGCGCCGTCGAAAAGGAACACGACCGCCTTCGCGCCATCGAACGTCTCGGCCTTCTTGGGCCAGTCGATCGCGAGCACCGGCGCGACGTTCGGGTTCTGCTTCAGCAGGTCCATGAGGACGGCGCAGTTGCCGACGTATTCGTGTTCGCCGGCTTTGAAGTAGTTCGACCCCGCGATGAGGACGATCTTGGTCGCCTTCGGGTCGGCGGGTGCCTGTTCGACCGACGGTTCGTTCTTCGCGGGCGAATCGGCGGCCGACGCCAGTGCGGTCAGTGCGAACGCGGCGACTGTGAGAGCGAGATAGCGCATGGTGTGTTCTCGTGGGAAAGGCGTGTCGGGCCGCGGTCTACTACTTCACCTTGTGCGCGGAAGGCTCACGGCACCGCCCGTCCCCGAAATAGCTTTAGGGTTCGAGCGACCGCGATCCGCGAGGTTGTTCCAGGCCCAACCCTAAAGCTATTTCGGGGACGGCAAGCGGTGCTGGAACAGCCTTCCCCGCGACGGATGGCAAGCGGAACGCCCGGACGACGCAACATCGTCCTGTCGCAGAGCGACGAGCTATACTTCTCGCGGCCACGATTGAGACGTTCTTGACGAGCCGGAAGCGTAAGCGACGGACAGCGTTATCCGTCGCTTACGCTTCCGGCTCGTCAAGAACGAGTCGTATTACCTCTGGCCGCGCGAAGTATAAACCGCGACCCGACACGTTGGTGAGATGCTACGCGTGAACGCGGAGAGCCGCAAGCAACTTCACGCGAACGGCGAACCCTTCAGAACGACGAGTTGGTAAATCCAGACCACTGGTTCCACGTTATGCACCGCATACACGACACAGATACCGGCCGGGGTGACGGCATGTTGGTAGGCGGTGGTGTTCAGGCCACGATAGTTGCGGAACGGGTCGCCCCACTCTCGCGGGCGCGTCTTGAGCGTGCCGATGATAAGTCGGTACGCAAGCGCGAGCGCATCCCGCAGACCGAGTTGCTCGGCCCTCGCAGTAAGGTCATCGAGTTGCCCGACCGCCTCACCGATGAAATCGACGCGGAACTGGGAGGGCGCGGGGTTCATTCCCCCTCCAGTCGGCGAATGTGCGCTTCGATGATCGGTTCCGCGGGCACGGCGTTGGCGATGTCTTCCGCAGTCAACTCCGGGAGTGTCCGCGCGAGGGCACCCAGGTAGAGCTTCTTGTACTGGTCGCGCTCGTAACGGGCGTCGTCCACCTGGCGGCTCAACCGCTCGTTCTCGCGGAACAACTCCGCAACCAGTTGGTTGAGCGGCTTGGGCGTCGGGTCGGGCAGCGGGTTGCTTTCTGCGGACATTGGTCGTCTCCGTAAAGATGAACGTGCGTGGTACAACTCGTTCCCGAATTGTACCACGCACCGCGGTGAGTCGAAACTCGTCTTGTTCGCGGTTACAGCGGTCGCGTCACGCGAAGATGTCTTTCGCGACGCTCCCCTTCACGTCGGTCAGTCGGAAGTCGCGGCCGGCGTAGTTGTACGTCAACTTCTCGTGATCCAGGCCCATCAGCGCGAGCAGCGTCGCGTGCAGGTCGGTGGTGTGCATCCGCCCTTCGACCGCCTTGATGCCGTACTCGTCGGTCGCGCCGTAGGTGAACCCCGGCTTCACGCCGGCACCGGTCAGGAACATCGGGTAGCCGGTGATGTTGTGGTCGCGCCCGTCCGCGCCCTGCGCCGTCGGAAGTCGGCCGAACTCGCTGCCGAACAGCACCAGCGTGTCGGCCAACATCCCGCGTCCTTCGAGGTCCGACAGCAGCGCCGCGACCGGTTGGTCAACGGAACCGCAGCGGTCGATCAGCCCCTTGTGCAGGTTGTTGTGGTGGTCCCAACCGGGCTGGCAGATTTCGACGAACCGCACACCGGCTTCGCTCAGTCGGCGGGCCATGATGCACTGCCGCGCGAACGCGCTGCCGGGACCGTCCTTCACCCCGTAAGCCTCCAGCACCTTCTTCGGCTCCTTCGACACGTCGAGCAACTCCGGCACCTTCCCCTGCATCTTGAACGCGAGTTCAAACGACTCGATGACGCCGTCCACGGCGTCCGGTGCGCCGGGCGTGCCCGCGAGGTCGCGGTTCATGCCTTGAATCAGGTCGAGTTGCTTGCGCTGGAGGTCGGTCGCGGTGGTGGCCTTCAGGTTCGGCAGGTAGCCCACGTCGTTGATGCGCGTGCCCTGGTAGTGCGCCGGGAGGAACGCGTTGCCGTAGTTCACCGCGCCGCCGAAGTTCGGCGGCGGGTTGATGGTCACGTAGCCGGGCAAGTCCTGGTTCTCGGTGCCCAACCCGTAGAGCAGCCACGCGCCGATGCTGGGCCGCGTGAGGGCCGCGTTCGCGCTGCCGGTGTGCAGTTGCACGACCGCCTGCGGGTGCGCCGGCGTGTCGGTGTGCAGCCCGCGCAGCCAGGTGAGTTTGTCCGCGTGCTTCGCGAGGTTCGGCAGCAGTTCCGAGAACCACGAACCGGTGTCGCCGTGCTGGGCGAATTTGAACTTCGGCGTGGTGAGCGTGCCGCCGCCGGGACCGCCCTTGCCGCCGTCCTTGAACAGTTGCGGCTTGTACTCGAACGTGTCGTGCTGCGACATCGCCCCGTTCATGTGAACGAAGATGAGCCGCTTCGCCTTCACTTTGAAGTGCGGCTCCCGCGGCGCGAGCGGCTTGGGCGCACCTTGCGAGCCGCGGGGTTTATCCCCGCGGTCTTCCGCCGCGAGCAACCCCGTGAGGGCGAGGTAGCCGAAGCCCGCCCCGGCGCTCTTGAGTGCTTGGCGGCGCGAGAAGGGAGCGTATTGAAGGTGGGTCATGGTATTGGGGTGTTGTGTTAGGTGCTTGGTTTGGTGAAGCCGCCCCATTGCAATGGGCGGCTTGGGGCGTTATCGAGTGAAGTCGTGGGCGCCAGCGAGTTCGAGAGTTATTTCACGTACCTGAACTCGGCGCTGCCGATCAGCGCCTGGGTGAAGGCGAGCCACGCCGCGGTCTTCGCGTCCTTCGGCCGGATGTTCGCCTCGGTGATCGGCTCGCCGGTCTGGTCGATCTGGTCCGGGTCGAACGGCGGCTCGTTGCCCTTCTTCGGCTCCGGCCCCTTCTTCGGCGGCGCCACCGGCTTCGGCGGGTTCGCCCGGTACGCGGACTCGTAGTCGCCGACGAACGCCCGCGCGCGGTCTACCTCTTTGTCGGTCGGAAGGCGGCCGAGAGCGAGCTGGTACGCGGCGCGCACGCGGTCCGAATCCGATGCGTCCTTGTCCTTCAGCACGCGTTCGGCGAAGGCCAGCGCCTGCTTCCGCACGAACGGCGAGTTCAGCAGGAACAGCGCCTGACCGGGAACCGTGGTGGTATCGCGGGTGCCGCTGACCAGCGTTTGGTCTACCGGGTCGAACGCTTCCAGCGCGTGCGGCGTGACCCCGCGCAACAGCGGCAGGTACACACTGCGGTAGGTCGCGGCGTCGGCCTTATCGTTGATGGTCGCGGCCTCCGGGCCGTTGTCGCGCATCTCGACCATCTTGAGTACGGTCGCGGGCGACGCCGCGGGCCGCTTGGTGTTGAGCGTGCCGGCCGCCGCGAGCGTCGCGTCGCGCATCTCCTCGGCCGACAGCCGGCGCGGGGCGTGCCGCCACACCAAGCGGTTCGCGGGGTCCGCGTTCCGGTTCGCCTCGGTCGATTCCGCGCTCAGTTGGTAAGCGCGCGTGAGGACGAGTTGCCGCACCAACTTCTTCATACTCCAGCCGTCCGCGATGAAGCGGTTCGCGAGGTGGTCGAGCAACTCCGGGTGCGACGGCGTACCGCCGGTGACGCCGAAGTTGTCCACGGTGTTCACGAGGCCGGTGCTGAACAGGTGCTGCCACACGCGGTTCACCGCGACCCGCGGCGCGAGCGGGTTCTTGGGGCTGGTCAGCCAGTGCGCGAGTTCGAGCCGACCACTTTGCTTCGGGTTCACGCTCGGCGCGCCGGGCACCTCGAACGCTGTGAGGAATCCGCGCGGCACGACCGGGCCGAGCTTCTCGGCCTCGCCGCGGACGCGCACCTCGGTGTCGGCGATTGCCTTCGCGTCGCGTGCGCCGTGAACCACCTGCCCGCGTGCGGCCGGGTCGGAGATCGCGGTTAACTGCGCTTCCAGTGCTTCGTACTTGAGCCGGATCGGGCGTTGTGTCGGGAACCCGTCGGCCGCTTTCTTCAATCCTTCGGGCGTGCCGCGAATCGCGTCCCACTCCTTCTTCGCCTCCGCGACCTCCGCCGTCAGCTTCGCAACCTTTTCGGGGTCGGCCGGGGGCGTCGCGCTCGTCAGCTTCACCAGCATCGGCGGGTCGTAGTAGTCCAGTCCGCCGCCGCCCATTTTGTTCCGCACGCCGGCCGCGTTGTCGGTGCTCGTGAAGATGCCCGCCAGCGCGTAGTAGTCGGTCGTCGGCACCGGGTCGAACTTGTGGTCGTGGCACCGCGCGCACGAGACCGTGAGGCCGAGGACCGAGCGCGTGACGGCGTCGATCTGCTCGTCCACGTTGTCCATCACGAACCGCACCTTGAACCGCTGGTTCACGTCCTTCACGCCGAGCGCGAGGAAGCCGGTCGCGGTCAGTTGCCGGTCGCGTGCCACGTCGTCGGTCGCGGGCAGCAGGTCGCCGGCGATTTGCTCGCGAACGAACCGGTCGAACGGCACGTCCGCGTTCACCGCGTCGATGACGTAGTCGCGGTACTTCCACGCGTGCGGGTACGGAATGTTGCGGCTCGGCCCGGTCGATTCGCCGTAGCGTGCGACATCGAGCCAGTGCCGGCCCCAGCGCTCGCCGAACTGCGGCGACGCCAACAGTCGATCAACGACCGTCGCGAACGCGGTCGGCGCGGTGTCCTTCACGAACGCGTCGATCTCGGCGGGCGTCGGCGGCAGTCCCGTGAGGTCGAACGTGACGCGCCGGACGAGCGTCACCTTGTCCGCGTCGCCGACCGGCTTCAGCCCTTTCGCGTCGAGCGCGGCGAGGATGAATCGATCGACATCGTCGCGTGACCACGCCGCATCTTTGAGCGCGGGAATTGCGGGCTTCGCGAGCGGTTGAAACGCCCAGTGTTCTTTCTTGAGCTTCTCGTACTCCGGCTTCGCTTTGCCGAGCGACGCGGGCACGCGCACTGCCGGCCACGCGGCCCCGTCCTTGATCCACTGCCGCAGAACGTCTACCTGCTCGTCGGTGAGGTGCTTGCCTTCGATCGGCATCCGCCCCTTCTCAGCCTTCTGCGTCACGCGGGTGATGAGCAGGCTCTTTTCGGGCGCGCCGGGCACGACGGCCGGGCCTTTGTTCCCGCCGGCGAGCAGTCCCTTGTGGTCGTCCACGCGCAGGTTCCCGGCCGGCCTGGTGTCGGCCGAGTGGCAGTGGTAGCAGTGGTCCGCGAGGATCGGCCGGACCTTCTTCTCGAAGAACTCGACCTTCGCGGGGTCGGGCGCGCCCGCGGTCGGTTGCTGGCTCGCCGCCGCGCCCGCGAACAGCAGAAGCGCAAGCGGCGCGAAGAATTTGGGACGGAAACTCATGGCGGGATGTTCCTGGTCGGATGGCGGGTAACCGATTGTGGCGTCAGCGGGGCGATAACTCAAGAGTCAGGTCGGCATTCCACGAGGTTCTTGCGCGTTGCGGGCGCGGCTGGAATCGTCGTTGCTGGTGCCAGTGGCAATATCGCGTTCCTCCAGTTCGACAGTGTAAGCCTCTCATAGAAAGCGATGACACGCCCCGGTAGTGTCTCAGTTTGTGGTGTCGGCATCTTGGACGGCGTAGCTTTCGCCGGCGAGGTCAGCATTGGCCGCGTGAGCCGTTTGGAGTTGGAAGGGTTGGCTCCCCCTGCCACCCCCCTCTGTTTTGCCCGTCTCGTGTTGTGCAGTGATTGCCAGTGTTTCGCGGCTTGGCATCGCAAGGCAGTGGCCGTTATGATGCGATCTTCCCAGGATTTCCAGGCGTTGGAAGAGGTCGGGGGTGACCGTTATCACAAAAACCTGAGAAACCCGGTCGCCGCGCGGTCATTGTGCTGGTGAGTGAACTTTGTTCATTCGTACACTGATAGTATGCGTGATCCGTGGACAAGAGTCAAATACTCAACAAGCGGGACACATTCCGGAGTTGCCCGCACTACAAACAACCAAACTGAGACACTACCGGCGGCGCTGGCGTCGGTCACGCCGCGAACACGCGAACCTCGACGCTCGCGCGCTTTGCGAGTTCGGCCATGTGCTTCGAGCCGTGGCTCGCGTCGAAGTCGGGGTGGAACACCAGCACCAGTTCGGCGCCGCTCGCGAGCATCCGCTCGTTCAGACCCTTCCACGCCACCCGCTTGTAACGGACGCGGTCGGCCGCGTTCTTCGCCATCGGTTCCACCGCGAACCCGAGTTCGCCCGCGATCTGCCCCGCGAGCGCGTCGGCGCCGGCGCAGTCGCCGTGAACGACGACCGTGCCGGGCGGCAGCTTCGACAGCTCGCGGCGGATGGCGCCGGCGTCGGCCCACGCCACCGCGCCGGCGACGATCACGCGCATCGGGTGCCCTTCGCTCAGTCTTTCTTGAGGGTCATAATCACAGCTTCGCTGCCCTTCGCGGTCTTGAACTCCTTCGGTCGGTCCGCCGGTTTGTCCGACTCGGCGCCGCATATGGTGAGCGTATCCCCTTCGAGCTTGTAGATGCCGTAGATCGTTTCCGTCTTGCCGTCGGATTTCGTCTTGGTCATGACGATTTCGTGCGGGGTTTTGGTGGGGTCGAGTTTGTAGCTGATTGCGACATCTTTGCCCCCCTCCTGGTGGGTCAACTTGTCTGAGGTAGCCTTGAACGCCTTTTCCCCCGCGGGCATCGCGGCGAACAGGTCGGCCGGCATCTTCTCACCCTGCGCTTCCAGCCCGACGAGCGTCCAACCGCCCTCGATGCCGGTCGCCGCGGCGGGACCGGGGCCGACCGGCCCGGTCGTGTTCGATGTCTTGCCGCAGCCGACCGCGAGTGCGAACGCCGCCACCGCCAGGCCGATGCCAAAGGTCCGACGCATGATCCGCTCCTTGGTGTTGTTCGCCGGCGCGGGAGTACGCCGGTGAAAAGACAGGGTAAGCACCGGCGGGGGGAGATTCCAGACCCGGACTCGCTTCGGGTCAGTCGGCGAGAAGGGTTGCGACCGCCTGCCACCGGACGCCGCGCTCCAGTTGAATCGCGTGCAGCCGGTCCAGGGATCGCGCGGGCGGCGGCGTGATGGTATCCGCGGCCCGCGCGGGGGCCGGGGTGTCAGAACTGGGGACGTGCCCTGATGGAACCCGCGACGCCCCTTCGGGCGGCGCGACGGGGTCGAGCGCCCGGCGCGCGAGTTCCGACTGGAGGACCGCGATCTCGGCCGTCAACTCGCCGATCCGGGCGAACTCGGTTTGAACCGCGGCCGCCTGTTCGCGCGTCAGCCGGCCGAGCAGTTGGCCCGCCAGTGCCAGCCACTGGTCGAACTCGTTGGCCGTCCGGGCGTGCAGGTCGGCCATCTGCCGGAGGAGGGGTGCGAGCGGCCCGTCGGCGGGGTCGATCCCCAGGGCGCCGAGCAACCCCGCGAGCGGCCCGTCGGCCGGAACGGGGGTGGCACCGGGCGTCGGGCCGGAACCGGACACGCTGATGGCGTGGGACGGCGGCCCGCTCGCGTTCGCCCCGTCCCACGGGCGGAACGGGTCGGCCAGGATGGGCGAGCCGGTCAGGTCGTCGTCGTCCGGCGCGGCGCCGAGTTCGACCTCGTCTTCGGCGAGGCGCGTCGGCCCGGCGGCGACCGGTGGCGACCGCAGCAGGCTCTTCGCGGGTGCGTTCGCGGTCCCGCGGTCGGCCGAAACCAGGGTGGGGCGCGAGCCGGACGCGGGCGGCGTCTGGTACTGGCACCCGATCAGGAACCGGCCGACCCACAGTTCGGCCGCGGCCGGCAGCGGGGCGACCCGCATCCGCTCGCCGTTGACCACCACCCCGCGCCCGGACAGGTCCACCACCCACAGCCCGGAGCGCGTGGAGACGAGGCCGCAGTGGTACGGGGAGATGTCGTCGGCGTTCAGGTGGATTTTGCAGTCGGGCGAGCGGCCGACGAGCGTGATGAGCCGGCTCACCGCCCACCGGTCTCTGGCCCGCTTCCCGTTGCGGAACTCCAGGACGACCGAGGGCCGCGCCTTGACGCCCGCGTCGGAGGCGAGCGGGTTGTAGGTGGCGGGGAACGCGCCGGCCCGGTCGGCGAGCGGGGCATTCAGTTGGAGCAGGAACGGACCGACCCGGACGGGCGTGCCCACGTCGAGCCAGCCGGAGCCGCACTCGCCCGTCGGCCACTTCAGCCCGGTGCGGCTCCCCAGATCGACGGCGAACACGCGCCCGCCGAGCACCTGCAACCAGGCGTGCCGCGGGTTGATATCGGGGTCGGAGAGGGTGACGTCGCAGGAGTCGTCGCGGCCGACGAGGGTGAATGGTTGGGCGAGCGAGCCTTCGGCCAATAGGCACCCGCCGGCCAGATCGACCCGCAAATTCAGCGGGGCGGTCGCGCCGCAGGCGTCCGCGAACCGATCGATTAGAGGGTCACTCACGGGCCGTGGCCCTGACCGGGACAAAAAGTTGGGCGAATGTCGAAGCCGGGCACCGCCAGAGTATTCCGCCAGCCCCGGCTCACAAGCCTAGGACACACCCGCGCGCCGGGCGGGAACTTTCTGCCGGATCGCCGTCCGCGAACGTGTCCTAGGGTTTGGGGCTGTTGATTGTGGTGCGGGCGTCCCGCCTGCATCGGGGGGTTGAGGAGTGTGCAGTCGGGACGCCCGCACCACAACTCGAACACCCAGAAACCAGTCGGCCTGCCCCGCGGCGGCCGATTCTGGTATATGTTGAATTCGCCCACCGCTCGCTGGAGACTGCCTACCGTGAGTCGCGCCTCTTCCTCATCGTCGCGGGCAGTTGCCCCGCCCGCCGCCGACGTGATCCGCACGCCGGCCTGGGCCGGGACGATGCTCGTGCTCGTCGCGGTGCTGACGTTCGTCTACGCCGGACTGATGCAATACTCGTTCACTCAGTGGCTGAAACCCGACTACTCGCACGGGTTTCTGGTGCCGGTCTTCGCCGCGTACCTCGCGTGGCGGTGGCGGGAGTGGGCGCCGGACCGCCTCCGCTGGCCGGAGCCGTGGGGGCTGGCGTTCATCGCGGGGGGATCGTGCTGTTCGTCATCTTCGGGAAGACCAACATCGCGAAGGAGTGGATGCAAGGCGTGTCGCTGGTGCTGAACCTGTGCGGCGTGACCCTGCTGCTGGGCGGGTGGAAGGCGCTGCGGTGGCTGTGGCCGGCGCTGGCGTTCCTGATGTTCATGTTCCCGCTGCCGTACCGGGCGGAGGTCGCGCTCGGCTGGGAACTCCAGATGATCGCGTCCATCGCCTCCGAGTTCCTCCTCCAGACCGTCGGCTACCCGACGTACCGCGAGGGGATCGTCCTGCACGTCAAGGACCACGTGCTGCGCGTCGAAGAGGCGTGCAGCGGGTTGAGCATGTTGCTCACGTTCGCCGCGCTCGCCACCGGCATGGCGTTGCTGGTGAAGCGGCCGTGGTTCGACCGGACGCTCATCCTCGTTTCGGCCGTGCCGGTCGCGGTGCTGTCGAACGTGCTGCGGATCGTCCTCACCGGCGTGCTGTACAACGAGGCCGGCAAGGAACTCGGCGACCGCGTGTTCCACGACTTCGCCGGGTGGATGATGATGCCGCTGGCGCTCGCAATCCTGTGGGGCGAGTTGAAACTCCTCGACTGGGTGTTCGTGAACACCGGCGGACGGGCGAGCCGCGAGGAGATGCACAAGGCGACCGCGAAGCCGGCGCACCTGATCATGACCGCGCTGCCGCCGGAAAAGGGCGGGACCGCACAGCCCGCGAAGCCGGCCCCGCTCGCGCCGAAGAGGGTGCCGCGTTGAGCGAGGAGTCCGGTTTGTCTTGCCCCTCTCCCCTCGCGGGAGAGGGTGGCGGCGCTTCGCCGACGGGTGAGGGGGCGCTGACCAACGCGGGTGGGCTGGGGAGCAACACACGCGTGGAGCTTCACCCCTCACCCGGTCGGCGAAGCGCCGCCCACCCTCTCCCGCAAGGGGAGAGGGCAAGCAAAGCCTCCGGCCGGCGTGCGTTCGCATGTGCGGTGGTCGGCGTGGCCGCGTTCGTCGTGTACGGCAGCCTCGTGCCGTTCCGCTTCGGCCCGCGCACGAACGACTTCGACCGCGTGCTGGCCGAGGGCGTGAACGTCGCGTCGCGGTCGGACGCGGTCGCGAACATGATGCTGGGCGTGCCGCTCGGCTTCGCGCTCCTCGGCCTCGTGTGCGTCGATCGCAACTGGCCGCGCGCGAAGGCCGCGAAGGTCGGGTTGCTCCTGCTGCCGGTGTGCGTGCTGTTCACCACGGCGGTCGAGTACGCGCAGCTCTACACGCTCACGCGCACCTGCTCCGCGTCCGACATCGTCGCGCAGGGTTTGGGCGCGGCTGCGGGAATGGCGGCGTGGGTGTTGATCGGCCAGCGGTTTACGGGCCGCGCGCGGGCCGTGTGGGAGCGGTCCGACGTGAACGCGGTTGGCAAACTGCTCATTGCGTACCTCCTTCTGCTCGCGTTCATCCAGACGCTGCCCTTTGACGTGAGCGCAAGCCCGGCCGACCTGTACCGAAAACTGCGTGACGGTACGCGGTTCGTGCCGTTCGGCGAGTTCACCGGGCTGAACGACGAGGCCCGGTGGAAGCAGATCGCGAAGCTGGCGAAACTCGTGGGGCTGTACTTCCCCCTCGGGCTGCTCGCGGCGCGATTGAAAGGCCGCGTGGAAGGGTGGGGTGTTGTCCGCGTCGCGCTCGCGGCTTTCGCGGTCGGCGTGTGCCTCGAAGCGGTGCAACTGCTGGTAAAGTCGCGCACGCCGTCCGCTACGGACGCGCTCGTAGGCGCGCTCGCGGCGGTGGGCGGCTGGTACGCCGGGCAGGTTCACCACGAAGGACTGGCGATTCCGTTCGCGCTGAGTTGGGGCGTGGTGTGGTTCGCGGGGATGACGCCCGTCACGCAATCGCAACCGGGCGCGGTAAGGCTCGAAACGCCGCGCCCGTTCGACTGGATGCCGGGGCTGCCGTTCGAGAGCGGCGACCCGTTGTTCACGCTCGAAGAGATGCTGACGAAGCTGGTGCTGTTCGGGCTGCTGGGCGTGATCGTGGCCGCGTGGCGCCTGCCGCCGCGCTCGCGACGGGGCGCGCCCGGCTCGGTGCGCGCGGCCGTGGCCCTCGCCGCCGTGCTGGGCGTGTTCGTGTCGGGATTCTTCGAGAGCGGGCAGCGGTGGTACGACGCGCACACGCCGTGCGCCACCGACGTGCTGCTCGGCGGCTTCGGCGCGGCGCTCGGGGTTGTGGCAGCAAGTCGTGCGCGTGTCTTGTAGTTTCGGTAGGTGCCGCTTGCCGAGCGGCACGGGCGAGCATGCGTGGAAGCGAGACGGACATTCTTGCAGCGTTTCGAGTTGGGCGGCCGTGCCGCTCGGCTCGCGGCACCTACCCGAGACGTGTGTGCTATGTAGAGGGTTATGGTGTCGCCTGACGCGCAAGTCGAACCGCCGCTGACCGTCCTCGAACCGCAGAGCGGGTGGGCGCTGCCCGACCTGGGCGAGCTGTGGCGGTACCGCGAACTGCTCTTCTTCCTCGCGCTGCGCGACATCAAGGTGCGGTACAAGCAGACGGTCTTCGGCCTCGGCTTGGCGGTCGCGCAGCCGCTCTGCGGTTCGAGGACGGTCAGCGGCGGTTCGACCTCGTCATCGCGTCGGCGCTACTCGCGGCGATGGCGCTCGCGTTCGGCGTCGTGCCGGGCCGCTATCACCTGCTCGTCGCGGCGAACCAGGTCGGCGACCGCAGCCACGACCTGCTCGAATCGGTACTGGACTTCGAGGTGTCGGCCATCGGTTCGCTTCAACAGATCGAAGGCCGGCTCGGTGTCGTTACGCCGCTGCTGGAGTGGACCGAGGAGCGCACTGGGTGAGTCGCGTCACTGGTCGCGTGATTCTTGTAGGGTGGGACAAGGCTTTGCGCAGGCCCACCGTCTTCGCAATCGCAAGTGCGTGGTGGGTCTGCGCAAAGCCTGGACCCACCCTACGAAAACCGAAGAACGGCACGGCGGAGGTTCGATGTCACTGTTCGCGCGAGCGTATCAGAAGGCGGTGCCGGCGTGCGTCCGCGGCCCGGTGTGGCACTGGCGCGCGTGGGCCGACACGCTCGCCACGAACCCGGTCGCGCGGCGCGACTGGCTCGCGCGCAAGTTCGTCGCGCTGGGACAACCGGTGCGCACGGTGCGCGTCGCGCACGGCAGGTTGCGCGTCGATCTGCGAGACACCGGCGTCGGGCGGAAGATTTTCGTTCACGGCCGCTACGAGGAACCGGAAGCCGCCGTGCTTCGCGATTCACTCAAACCCGGAATGACCTACCTCGACGTGGGCGGGAACCTCGGCTACCTCGCGACGCTTGCGGCGAAACTCGTGGGCGAATCCGGGCGCGTGATCGCGGTCGAACCAGAACCGTACAACTTCGCTCTCTTGCGCGGAAACCTGCGAACAAACGCGCGAACGCACGCGGTCGCCGTGAATGCCGCGGCGGGCGCCGCGCCGGGTACCGCGAAGCTCTTCAAAGCGGTCGGCAACCTCGGCGACCACCGCCTCTACGCGGACGCCGATTCCGCCGGGCGCGCGTGCGTCGAGGTACCGGTCGTGCGCCTCGACGACCTGTTCACCGCGAACCGCTGGCCCGCGCCCGACTTCATCAAGATCGACGTGCAGGGCTACGAACCGCACGTCGTCGCGGGGCTGGACGGCATCGTCACCGCCGACAAGCCGGGCGCGGTCCTCACGGAATAATCGCCGATCGGCATCCGCAACGCCGGCGGCGACCCGGCCGCGTACCTCGACTGGTTCCGCGCGCGGCTTCGACTGCCACCTGATCGGGCACGACGGCACGACCGCACCGGTCGCGTATGAAGCCGTCGATTCGCACTTGCCGCCGCTGGACCCCGCATGGCCGGACGCGCAGATGTTGAACCTCGTGTTCCGCCGCCGGCGCGGCGCGGAGGCGCAAACGTGATTACCTTCTCAAGTTGGCCGAACCTGCCGTGCGAGAACGCGTACCTGTCGCTCTACCACCGGGCGCTGGCCGGGTACGGCATCCGCCTCGGCCCGCCGTGCGAGATTCAGGACGCGTTCCTGCGCGCGAACGCGGGTCGCATTAACGCGATTCACATTCAATGGGCGCCGGAGCAAATCTGGCGGTGTCGCGGGTCGTCGGCGTGGGCGCGGGCGCGCGGCCTCGCGGGGTTCTGGAAGTACCTGCGGCTCGCCCGCTCGCTCGGCATTCGCGTGATCTGGACGCTGCACGACGTGGAGCACCACGAGGGCAGCGGCCGGCTCGACGAGTTCGGCTACCGGCTGCTCGCGCGCCGCGCGGACCTGTGCATCGTTCACGACGAGTGGGCCGCGGAGCAGTTCGTGCAGCGGTTCGGCGGCGCACGCGAGCGCGTGTGCGTCATGGAACACGGGAACTACGACGGCGTGTTCCCGACCGCCGCGCCGCGCGCGGGGACGCTCGCCAAGTTCGGCATCGACCCTGCCCGGCGCGTGCTGCTCTGCCAGGGGAACATCCGCCCGTACAAGCGGTTCGATCTCGCCATCGAAGCGGTGTAGCAACTCGGCCCGGAGTACCACCTCGTCGTCGCGGGTCGCCCGCCGGACCCGGCGTTCGCGGACGGGCTGCGTCGCACCGCGGCCGAAGCCGCGAACGCCACGCTCCTGCTCGAAAGCCAGTCGGACCAGGTGGTGAGCGACCTGTTCGCCGCGTGCGACTGCTTCCTGCTGCCTGCTGCCCTACGCGAAGATCACCGGCAGCGGCAGTCTGCTCACGACCGCCACGCTCGGCCGCGGGTTCGTCGCCTCGGACCTGCCGTACTTCCGACGGGCACTCGCACCGGAACCGGACGCCGGCGTGTGCTTCCCCATCGGTTCCGCTGCGGGCCTCGCGGACGCGGTGCGGGCGTTCTTCGCCGGCGACGTGCAAGAACGCCATCGCGCGGCGCGGCGGATCGCGGACCGCGTGCCGTGGGGCGAAGTCGTGCGCCCGGTCGCGGGGTGGTTCCACCGTGAGTTCCCCGGCCGCGTGCCACAGCCCGCGGAGGCCGCCGCGCATGAGTGACAACCCGGTGTCACTGACCGTCATCATTCCGACGTACAACCGCTCCGGGTACGTCCGCGACTGCCTCGTCGCGCTCCGCGCCAGCGGCGCGCCGGACCTCGAAATCATCGTCTCCGACGACGGCTCGACGGACGACACGCGCGAAGTCGTCGCCGCGACCGACCCGCGCGCGAAGTACCTGTGGCAGCCGAACAGCGGCACGCCAGCGACCGCGCGCAACGCGGCCTTCGCCGTGAGCCGCGGGCGCTACGTCGGCTTCCTCGACTGCGACGACGAATGGCTTCCCGACGCGCCGGCGCACGCGGTGAAGTTCCTCGAAATGCACCCCGAAATAGATGCCCTGTTCGCGGAAGCCAAGATGGGGAACCCGCAGGAAGGCTACGTGTCGTGGATCGAGTCCGCGGGTCAGGAGGCGTTCTTCCGGCTGCCGCACCGCGAGCCGGAACCGGGCTTTCGCATCCTCAACGCAACCCGTTCTTCCGCCGCATGGCGGTCCGCAACCCGGTGTTCATCGGCGCGACCATCGTTCGCCGCGAAGCGTTCGCCGCGACCGGCGGCTTCGACCCGAAGCTGTGCGGCGCCGCCGACTGGGAGTTGTGGCTCCGCATGGCGCACCGCTACACGTGGGCGTACATGGCGCAGCCGCTCGCGAAGTACATGCGGCACCTGGACAACATGTCGAGCAACCACGACAAGATGATCGCGGAGTTCGTGCAGTC
>CANLGS010000003.1 GCA_947490035.1 Gemmataceae bacterium | reverse complement strand
GGACCCCGTCAATCGGCGAGCGGTTGTCGAAGTCGCTCCGCGACTTCGACAAACTGCGGTTCGAGCAGGACTCAGTCGCGGGCGATGTCGAGAAGGCGCTGCGCGGCCACGACACTCAGCCCGCGTCGGTCGCCGCGCTCGCGAAGAAACTCGCGCCTCTCGTCGAGCGCCAGAAGAAACTCGGCGCCGCGGTGTTGGCACTCGACCTGCCGGGTTTGAGCGAACGACACGCGCGCGTTGTGGCGGCACTGGCGGTCGCGGTCGCGGACCTGCAAGACGGTTCGCCGTTCGACGTGCAGGCGTCGCAGTGGTCGGTCCGGCGCGAGTTCGAGCGGCTCAAGTTAGTGCTCGAAGGCAGCGCCGCGCCAGACGCGAAGGCCGACGAGTTGCACCGCAAGTTGACCGCGCTGGCCGACGCGCTCGACGTTCACGGCGGGGGCATCACCGCGAAGTTGCTCGAACCGGCCGCGCCGATCATTCAGGACGCGCAGCGGCAACTCGGCGGCGTCGCAGCACCCGAATCGCCCGTGTTGCTGAACGACGCCCGCCTCGCACTTCAGGCGGCCGAATCCGCGCTCCGCGACAGCACCAAGCCGGACGAGGCGCGGCGGCGCGTCCGTACTGCCGCTGATGCGCTCGGCCGGCTCGCGGCGAGGCTCAACGGCACCGAAACCGAACTGGAGCGCGTCCACCGACTCGCGAACAACCGGCGGCTCGCGGCTGCACGCGCGAAGGAACTCGCGGACGCGAAGGCGCCGTTCAGCGCGCCGGCGTCCGACGAGGCGCTGCGGCACCTGGCCCGCGAGTTGGACGAACTCGCGCACACCCGCGTCGGCGCCGCCGGTCAGTCGAACAAGAATCGCGTGTTCGACACGTACGCGCGGCTCCGGCTGAAGACCGAACCGGACCGGCTCGCGTCCGACCAGCGGGCGCTCGCGGAGGCGCTGGACGAACTCGCGGCGAAGATGGCCGACATCGCGGAACTCGCCACGCGTGCCAGCCCCGACCCGCCGGCGCCGTCCGCGGCCGACGCGTACCTGCCGTCGCGCGCGCACGCCGCGGCACTCCGCGAGTTGGTGCGCCAGCAGCGCGCGATTCACGACGCACTGACGAACTTCTCGCGTGTACTCGCGGACCGGCTTCGCCCCGCGGCGGTCAATCCCTTCTTCGCGCTCGAAGCGAAGCAGCGTACCCTCGCGGCCGAATTGCCCGCGCTCGCGCCCAACGCGGCGCCCGCGAGCAAGGCCGCACTCGCCGCGGCCGATCACCTGCGAACCGGCGACGCCGGTTCCGCGCGGGCCGAAGCCGAAGCCGCGACGACCCTTCTCAAGCCACTCGCCGGGGGCGCGGACCTCGCCACGCGACAGCAGGCGGTTCTCGATGACCTCACGAAGCTTTTGGGCCAGTCGAACGCCGCGACCGCGCAGCAGGCGGCGTTCGCGGTCGAACTCGCGGGCCGCATAGCAGAGTTGGCGCGCGCGTTCAGGTTGGTCGCGAAGGGGCTGGACCCGCTCGACGCGACCGCGCAGGCGCTGACCGCGTCCGCAGGCCAGTTGAAGGACGCCGAGAAACGGTTGCTGGAAGCCGCGCGGAAGATCGCCGCGACCGACACCGCGGAGGCCGCGCGCCTGCGGGCGGAAGCCGACACGCTCCTTCGCGCCGCGAGCGAGCGCGTCTCCGACGCGGCGCCAAAGGCGGTGGCCGGCGCGCCAGTTCTTCCCGGTGATGCGCTTCGCGCCGCGGAACTCGCGATGCGGGCGGCGCTGGACGACCTCACCGCCGGTACGTCGGCCGAGAAAGCGATGCGCGAAGCCGCGACCGCGCTCACCACCGCCGCGAAGTCGGTGGGCGAACCAAAGTAGCGTCACTGCCAAGCACGAGAGCCGCCAATGCCGGACTACCCGAAAGCCGTTGTCGAATTGGTCGCGGTCGCGCACCCGACGGCGCTCGGGCCGGGCGCGCCGAACGAAGCTCTTCGCGCGCACCTGACCGCCGCGACCACGGCGCTCTCGCTCCCGTGCGCCGCCGGGTTGTGGCTGCGTTTCGACTTCCTCGAAGAATCGCACGCGGTCAGTCAGACCGCCGAGGGCACACCGGACTACGACTTCTGGCACGCGATCATGCACCGCCGCGAGCCGGACGCGTTCAACAGCAAGTACTGGTGGCGGCGTGTGGGTTCGCACCCGGTGTTGGGGCAGCTCCGCGAGCGCTCGCCGGAGGTGGGCTACGCGTTCACCACACCGGAAGCGTTCGTGGACTTCTGCGAGCAGGTGAGGGACACCGGAAGCGAAGCGGAAGAACTCGCGAAGCGCGTGCAGCAGCTCGAATGGGATGTGCTGTTCGCGTGGTGCTTCGAGCGCACCGCGACGTGATTGCTACTCCTTGCCCAGCACCAGATCGACCACCCAGCACCCGCAGACGTGGGCCTCTTCACCTCGGCAATGCGAGAGGATGTCGTCGTTGTCGCAGCCGGCATCCTGAAGCGCGTCGGCCAGGATCGGCATCGCGCCGAAGTCGCGCGAGTCGTACATCCCGCGAGCCAGTGACACCGCGGTGTCACTGCGCCACGCCGGGGCGAACGCGACCGGGCGAAACGGGTTGCCGAAGATGTCGCGAATGATAACCGCAACTCCTTGCTTCTTCAGTTTGGTCTGCGCAGCCAGACTCGAATCGGTCCAAGCCGCCTGTCTTGCGAACATCGAATCGCTTGCGAGTGCGGCGCAGTGAACCTTCACGCCGACTTGACCTGAGTTGATCGCCTTCAGTGCCGTTCTCGACACATGCAGGAGCTGTTCCGCGATTACCCGTTCGCTTTTGCGGACCAGTCCATCAGCTACCTGCTCCGCGAACTCGACCGCGCGACATACGGAAGGCAACTCGATTCGGTCCCACATTCGGCGAGCCAGTCCGCAGGCCAAGAGACGCGATTTCCGATCACTCGCCTTGCCGTGAAGAGCGCTCGGCAGGTCTTCGTCTTCGGGACTGAGCAGACCCACCATGTGTTGGGGTTGAACACACGCCAGCCATTCCGCTTCGGTCATCGGTCGCCCTCCGCTTCGCCACAGCCTGACCGATTCGCAGCCATCTGCCAAGCGCCGGTGCGCACGGCCCGATCGCGTCTTCCCTTCGGTGCCCGGACCTTCTACTATTAAGAGATTGCCCTTTGTCAGAATCACAGCGAGAAAGACCACATGGTTGGGACGACGACGGCGGCGGTTGTTGAGTCGGGGTTCGCGGAGTTGGGTCTCGACAGTCGCCTCGTCGAAGCGCTGGCCGGACTGGGATACGAAGAGCCGACGCCGATCCAGCGGGAAGCCATCCCGCCGCTGCTCGCGGGCCGCGACATCATTGGCCGCGCCGCGACCGGCACCGGCAAGACCGCCGCGTTCGCACTTCCGCTGCTCCACCGCCTCGCGACAGCCACCGCCCGCACGCAGCCGACCGCGCTCGTTCTCGTGCCCACGCGCGAACTCGCGATGCAGGTCGCCGAATCGGTCGCGAAGTACGGCAAGCCGCTCGGCGCCCGCGTCCTCGCCGTGTACGGCGGGCAGCCGATGGACACGCAGGTTCGCGCGCTGTACCGCGGCATTGACGTGATCGTCGCCACCCCCGGCCGCGCGCTCGACCACCTGCGCCGCGGCACCGTGAAGTTCGACGGCATCGCGGTCGTCGTGCTGGACGAAGCCGACGAGATGCTCGACATGGGGTTCGCCGAGGACATCGAGGCGCTGCTCGCCGCGACCCCGGCGGCGCGCCAGACGATGCTGTTCTCCGCGACCATGCCGCCGCGCATCAAGGCCATCGCCGGCAAGCACCTGACCGACGCGGTCGAAATCCACGTCGCGCGCGAAGCGGCCCCGGCCGGCGAAGCGCCGCGCGTCCGCCAGACGGCGTACCTCGTTCAGCGTCAGCACAAGCTCGCGGCGCTCGGGCGCGTCCTCGACGCCGAGGCGCCGACCGCGGCGCTCGTGTTCTGCAAGACGCGCTCCGAGGTGGACGAACTGACCGAAGCACTCGGCGCCCGCGGCTACCGGCCGGAGGCGCTGCACGGCGGGATGACGCAGGACCAGCGCGACCGCGTGATGAAGCTGTTCCGCGCCGGCCGCGCCGACCTGCTCGTCGCGACCGACGTGGCCGCACGCGGGCTGGATGTCGAACACCTGACGCACGTCGTCAACTACCAACTGCCGCTCGGCACCGAGGCATACGTTCACCGGATCGGCCGCGTCGGGCGTGCCGGGCGCGAAGGCGTGGCGATCACCGTGGCCGAACCGCGCGAACAGGGCGCGCTGCGGGCCATCGAGCGCGCGACCGGGCAGAAGATCACGCTCGCACGGGTTCCCACCGCGGCCGACCTCAGCGCACGCCGCTTGGAGCGCACCGGCGCCGCGGTTCGCGAGGTTCTCGCGGCGGGCGAACTCGATCAATTCCGCGCGCTGGTCGAATCGCTGAACGGTGAGTTCAGCGCGACCGACGTGGCACTGGCCGCGATGAAACTGGCACACACCGCGCGCGGCGGCGACACCGACGACGGTCCGGACATCCCGGCGGCGGTGCCGGAGGTGTCGCAGCGCGTCGAGCGGGCGCGCGGGCAGAACGTGCGCAGCCCCGGCCCGCGTCTGGCCCGCATCTTCATCGACGCCGGCCGCGAAGCCGGCATCGCGCCGCGCGACCTGGTCGGGGCCATCGCGAACGAGTCGGGTCTGCCCGGCCGCGACATCCGCGGCATCGAGATCACCGACCGGTTCTCCATCGTCGAAGTGCCCGAAGAAGCGGCCGACCACGTGATCGAATCGCTGAACGGCTCACGGCTCCGTGGTCGCCGCGTCACCGTCCGCCGCGACCGGCATCACTAGGCCGCGCGGCGTTCTTGAGTGTGCTCCGCGGCGGTGCCTTTGGCCTTTTGTGATTCGCATTGCACACTGCCAAGCCAAGACCGCCGCGGAGCGGCGGACCACACTCAAGAACGCGGCTACTCTTTGCCCAACACCAAATCCACCACCCAACACCCGCGAACGTGCGGTCCTTTACCCCGGCAATGGTTCAGCACGTCGTCGTCGCACCCAGCATCTTGAAGTGCGTCGGCCAGAATGGGCATCGCGCCGAAGTCGCGTGATTCGTACATCCCGCGAGCCAGTGACAACGCGGTGTCACTGCGCCACGAAGGGGAGAACGCGACCGGGCGGAACGGGTTCCCGAAGATGTCGCGAATGACAACCGCAACTCCTTGCTTCTTCAGTTTGGTCTGCGCCGCCAGACTCGAAGCGGTCCAAGCCGCCTGTCTTGCGAACATCGAAGCGCTTGCGAGTGCGGCGCAGTGAACCTTCTCGGCCACTTGGCCTGAGGTGATCGCCTTCAGTGCTGCTCTCGACACATTCAGGAGTTGTTCCGCGATTGCATGTTCACTTTTGCGGACCAGTCCGTCGGCTACCTGCTCCGCCAGTTCGACCGCGCGACATACGGAAGGCAACTCGATTCGGTCCCACATTCGGCGAGCCAGTCCGCAGGCCAAGAGGCGCAGTTTCCGATCACTCGCCTTGCCGTGGAAGGCGCTCGGCCCGTCTTCGTCTTCGGGACTGAGCAGAGCGACCATGTGCTGGGGTTGAATACACGCCAGCCATTCCGCTTCGGTCATCGGTAATCCCCTCAGCCCAGCGCGTCACCCGAACCCCGGCTGAAGGCAGATCGCGCTCACGAAGGATCGTTCGTCGGTGGTCATGCGTCGGCGTCTCGGCGTGGGCTTTCCGTACTATAACCGGGTTCGCGCGACGATTCTTTCACAATGCAACAGGGGGCTTACGCCCCCCGCTCGCCAAGACATCACATGAGCGAAGAACGCCAGCTCCACCTGCTCTCGTCGTACCGGCTCGCGACCTCGTACCCGCTCCAGCAGACGCCGGACGAGGTCGCCGCGTGGCTCAACGGGTACGCCGCGCTGTGGCACCCGGCGGCTCTTGCGTTCGCCGCCGGGCCGCCGGCAGCGTCCAGTTCCTACGACCACGACATGCCGCGCGCCGGGTTCGTGTACTGCGTGCCCGAAGGACCGCACCTCTTCCAGCCGGACGACTGGAACGCCCGCGTCGAAGAGGCGAAGTCCATCGTGTTCCGCGCGACGCCGTCGCGCGCCGAAACCCTTTCGCGCCTGCTCGCCGCGCTGCGCGAATCCGGCCAACCGAGCCACGCGGGTTCGTTCTTCGACGCGTCGCCGGAATGCGTCCGGCTGTTCGCGGGTCTCGGCTACGGCTACCTGATGCTCGACACGCTGTACGAGGCGATGGACCACGAGAAGTTGCTCGACGCCCCCGGCTTCTGGGCGGATGTGGTCGCCGCACGCGACGCGCTCGAACGCGGCGAAGAGTACGTGCCGCACCTGAAGTTGGCCGCGGAGAAACTGCAAGCGGGGCGCGAGCCGGTCTACTCCGGGTCGATGTACTGGCTCGACTGGGTTCACATCGACCCCATGAAGCTCGACGCGCAATGGCCCGCGTCGCTCGCGGCCGGGTTGCCGATCACGGTGCTCGCGTCCGGCGAGACGCTGGAACAACTCGCGGAGCAAGCGCCGGAGCGGTTCGCGGAACTGAAGGCGAAGATACCGCTCGACATGCCGCAGGCGGTCGATCTGTGTTGCGGCTCCTACCGCGACCGCGAAGACGCGCTCATGTCGGTCGAGAGCCAACTGTGGAACCTGCGCGCCGCGCGCCGCACCGCGAAGAAGCTGTTCGGCGTGGAGCCGGCGGTGTACGGCCGCAAGAAGAGCGCCTACCATCCTCAACTACCCGGCTGGCTCGTTCACATGGGGTTCAAGCACGCGGTGCTGGTCAGTTCTGATGGCGGGTTGATTCCGAGCATCCGTTCCTCCGCTGTGAACTGGCCCGGCCCCGACGGCAAGGCGGTCGAGGCGTTCACGCGCGAACCGCTGCCCGCGAGCGATCCGCACACGTTCTTCAACCTCGTCTACCACCTGCATCAGGCGACCACCTACGACTCCGCGCCGACGGTGTCGCTGAAGCACGCGGGCGAACCGGCGTTTGCCACTTACGACGATCTGCTCGCGCTCGGTGATCTCGCGCCGGTGTTCGGCGAGTGGACGAACCTGAGCCGGTACTTCGGCGGCGCGACGAGCGGCGACTACATCGGCGTGCAGTCGGCCGACGAGTTCTTCACCGACTACCTCGACGACCGCGTGACGAACGGACACCGCCCGGACCCGGTCGGCGGCTTCCCGCGGCACCTGCGCCTGCGCCGGCGCATCGACGCGGCTTTTACCCTCGCCTCGCTTCACCGCGCGCTCACACCGCCCACACCGGAAGACGACGAATCGCTCCGCAAACTGGCGGAGGTGGAAGATGAGGTTGAAGTGCGGGGGGTGAACTTCAGCGCCGACGACTCGAGCGATGATCTCGTCCCGCTCGAAACGCACTGGGCGAAGAAGCTCGCGGACCGCATTCAGGTGCGCTCGGCGGAGGGGCAGCCGGGGCTGATGGTGTTCAACCCGTGTGGGTTCACGCGCCGCGTGGTGCTGGAGATCGACGGCTTCCGCGGCGCGATTCCCGTTGCCGATCCGGTGAAGGCCGCGGAGTTCAGCAACGGTGTCGCGCGGCTAGTTGTGGAAGTGCCGCCGCTCGGATTCGCGTGGGTGCCGCGCGGCGGGAATGCCGCCGCGCCGAAGGCGCGTATCAAGCTCGCGGACGGGTTGACCGTGCGGAACGAGTTCATCGAGTGCGACATCGACGCCACCACCGGCGGCATCCGCTCGTTCCGCGACCTGCGCACGCGCGCCACGCGGTTCGGCCAACAGTTGGTGTTCAACCCCGGTAGCAAGATGGTCGCGCGCAGCGTCAGCGTGACGAATAGCGGGTCGGCGCTCGGCGAGGTGACGAGTGTTGGCGACCTGATCGACGAGCGCGACGACGTTCTCGCGACGTTCAAGCAGCGGGTGCGCGCGTGGCTGGGCCGACCGGTGCTGGAACTACACATCGAGTTGGACGTGAAGCACCAGCCGACCGGCTACCCGTGGCACGCGTTCTACGGCTCGCGGTTCGGCTGGCGCGACGAGCGCGCCGTGCTGTTCCGCGGGGTGAACGGCGCGAACGCGCAGACCACGTACACGCGACCCGTCTCCCCCGACTACCTCGAAGTCAGGCTCGGCGCGGAGCGGTCGTTCCTCTTCACCGGCGGGTTGCCGTTCGTGCAGCGCCACGGCTCGCGCATGGCCGATGTGATTTTGGTTCCCGAAGGCGAGCAGACGCGTTCCTTCGACCTGCTGCTCGCGACCGACCGCGACGTGCCGATGCAGACCGCGCAGGGGTGGGTGTCGCCGTCGCCGGTGGTGTTCACGGAGAAGGGTGCGCCCGCCGTCGGCACCTCCGGGTGGCTGGCCCACGTCGATATGCCGAACTTGTTGCTGATGAGTTTGCGGCCGTGCGAAGCGAGTGAGGGCAGTTCGCGCGCGGTAGCCGGTTCGCTGATCGAAACGGCCGGCTTCAGCGGCGCCGCGGAGTTGAAGTTCGCGCGCGACCCGAACACCGCGGCGCTCATCGACGGGATGGGGAACGTGTTGCAACCGCTGGCGATGACCGGCGACGCGATCCCGCTGGAATACTCCGCCGGCGAAACGCTTCGCGTGAAGGCCGAGTGGCTTTAGAGTGGTCCGCTCGCTCCGCGAGCGGTCGGCTCGGCATGAGAAGCGCGCTTCGCATTCGTCACTGAATCCGCTCGCGGAGCGAGCGGACCACCCTGAAACACCAAAACGCCGAAAGGCTCACCCAGATAGGTGAGCCTTTCGCGTTACCGCTTCGTCGTTGTTACGAGCAGGAGCCGCAGTTCTTGTCCTTCGCCTTCTCTTCGGCGTCGGTCTTGGCGACTTCGGCGTCGTTCTTGGCCTTGTCGGCGGCCTCGTCGGCGCTGTTGTGCGCCTTGTCCAGCTTCTCCTTCACCCAGTCCTTCGCTTCGGTGGCTTTCTCGCCGATCGCGTGCCCGACCTTCGTCGCGGTCTCCGAGATCGCTTTGCCGGCTTCTTGCAGCTTGCCCTTGATGGTATCAGCCATGATCGTTCTCCGTGCAGGGTGGTACTTCGGAACTTCGTTGCCGGGTTTATCGGCCCGGCCGCCGTTATGAGAGAAGGTAATGCAACCCGCGTGCCGAACGCCCGGCGGGCGACTCGGGTTGAACCCGTCGTCGCTCCGGGCGTCACGCTTTGATCATCAACCCATGGCACGTCGGGAGGGTCAATATCTCCACGCCGCGCTCTCGGGCGAAGCGGTCGAACGCCTCTCGCTGGTCACGATGCCACACGCCGGCCCCGTAATCGTCGAGAATGATGATCGCCCCAGGGACGAGTTTGTCCCAGAAGTAGGTCGCCGCCGCGATCTCCGGCCCGACGCAGTTCATGTCGATGGACAGGTAGGCCACGCGCTCCGAGGGCACCTGGGCGAGCGTGTCCGGAACCCGCCCGCGGATGACCCGCGGGTTCGGGAACGGCCGGAAGGTCGCGCACACCTCGTCGTAGCAGTCCGGGTAGGTGGTCGTGTAGTGTTCGGCGGCCACACCCCGGTCCTGTTCCGGTATCCCGCAGTACGTGTCGAGCAAGTAAAAGGTCCGATCGGGGTGCCGGTCGAGCGCGACGTAGTGCGCGACGGCGCGGGAGAAGCCGCCGCGGTTGACGCCGCACTCGACGAAGTCGCCGTCCAAGCGGAGGGCGTGCGCCGCCGCCCAGCACGTAGACCCGCCACGGGATCTCGTGCCCCTGCCACGAGTCGGTCGCCTTCCCGAGGCGGTACGCCTCCACGAACCGCGGGTCCGACATAAAGTCCGCGGTGTGGAAGGAAATCAAGTGGCCGTCGTCGTACGTCGCCCCGCCGACGTCCCGGAGGCGGCGGTGCCCGGCCACCTCGAGCGCGTAGCCGATGTTCGTCAGCTGTTGGGGCGTGAGGCGGGCCAACTCGCCCGAGACGCGCAGCGCGTGGATCACGTGCTCCAACTGCTCCACGGAAACGTCCGGCAACCCGTCCGCCATTGCTCACCTCCACGAGTCGCGGGGCGCACCTTCGGACCGCCCGCGGCGGGCCACGAAACGCTCCGCCGGGCCGGTTGTCCACCCCACCCCGCGAACCCGGCCCGTGCCCGTGGCACGACGCGCCTTCCTCGCCCGCGCGTTACATTCGCGTTGTGGCAATCGCGGCGCGGTTCTGATACGTCGGATAGGTGACGTTTCGCGCTCACAGGAAGACTCCATGCGCACCCTCCTGCCGGCACTCGCCCTCCTCGCCTTCACTTCGCACGCGGGCGCCGCCGACGGCGACAAGCAACTCGCGCAGCAGGCGAAGGCCGTGCTCAAGGCGCACTGCTACCGCTGTCACGGGCAAGACGGCAGCGTCGAAGGGTCGATGAACTTCGTCACCGACCTCGCCAAGCTCGTCGCGCGCAAGCACGTCGTGCCCAACGACCTCAAGGGCAGCCGGCTGTACAAGCGCGTGGACGACGGCACCATGCCGCCGCCCGACGAACAACCGCGACCGTCCGCCGCCGAACTCGCGATCCTCAAGAAGTGGATTGAAGCCGGGGCGCCCAGCGGCGAAGCCGAAGCCGCCCGCACCGCGATCACGCAGGCCGACGCCTACGCCGCGGTTCTCGCGGACCTTGAGACGATGGACAAGCGCGCGCGGCGGTTCCAGCGCTACTTTACGCTCGCGCACCTCTACAACGCCGGCCTCTCCGACGAGGAACTTCAGACCTACCGCAACGCGCTCGCGAAGCTCGTCAACAGCCTGTCGTGGGGGTCGAAGATCGTGAACCCAGTTGCGGTCGATGCGAACCGCACGGTCCTGCGCATCGACCTGCGCTGGTACGTCTGGGACGCGACCGTCTGGAACCGCGTCCTGCAAGAGTACCCGTATGGCCTGATCGACGATTCCGTGAGCGCGCGGGCGGTGACCGTCGGCACGGCCGCGAAGCAGCCGATCCTTCGTGCCGACTGGTTCGTTGCCACCGCGTCGCGCGCGCCGCTCTACTACGACGTGCTCCAACTCCCCGCGAACCTCGCCGACCTGGAGAAGCTGATTCGCGTCGATGCCGCGGAGAACATCAAGCAGGAGCGCGTGTCGCGCGTCGGGTTCAACGGCAGCGGCATCTCGCGCTTCAACCGCGTCCTCGAACGCCACGATTCGGCACAGGGGATGTACTGGCGCACCTACGACTTCGATGAGCCGCAAGCGAACCTCGTGGACCGCGTGAACGGCGGGTTGTTGCCGGACCGCCGCAACATCTTCGCGTTCCCGCTCGGGCCGGGCGGACTCGCGGAGAACCCCTTTCAACACGCGGGCGGTGAAGCCATCTTCGCCTTGCCCAACGGACTGCACGCGTACTACCTCATCAACGCGATCAACGTGCGGTTGGATAAAGGTCCGCTCAACATCGTGAGCGATCCGAAGCGCCCGGACCGCGCCGTCGAAGCGGGTGTGTCGTGCATGTCGTGCCACGTCACCGGCATTCTGCCGAAAGCGGATCAGGTGCTCGAACACCTCGCGAAGAACCCGAAAGCGTACAAGCGCGACGAAGCGGATGTCGTTCGCGCGCTGTACCCCGGTAAGGAAGCCGGCATCAAAGCGATGGAGGCCGACGCGAAGAACTACGCGACCGCGGTGGCGAAGACCGGCGCGAAGGTGAGCCGCTACGAGGTCGTCAGTACGATCACGCAGAAGTACGAAGCGGATGTCGATCTACTCACCGGCGCGAGCGAAGTCGGCCTCACCGCCGACGAGTTCCGCGCGCGCATCAGTCAGTCCGAGCAGATGGTGAAGCACGTCGGTTCACTCCGCGCCGGCGGCACCGTCACGCGGCAACTGTGGGTGCAGGCGTTCGGCGACATCGCGCGCGAACTGCAACTCGGCGGCCTCTATCAATCGAACCTGAACGGCCCGACGCTGAAGGACAACACCGGCGAACTCGACCCGCTCGAATCGCGCGGCGACTCCGCGAACCAGTGGGCCTTTACAACTGACGGCCGCCGCGCAATCGTCGCGAGCGGCGACCGCAGCGTGCGCTACTACGACGTGGAAGGCCGGCGCGACATCAAGCGGCTGGTCGGTCACACCGCGAGCGTGTGGTCGGTCGCGCTGAGCGCGGACGCGAAGTGGGCCGCGTCGGGCAGCATGGACGGCACCGCACGCGTGTGGGACTTGACCAGCGGCCTCGAAGCCGCGAAGTTCACCGACCACACCAGCCTCGTCTCGGCGGTCAGCTTCACGCCGAACGGCAAGTGGGTCGTGTCGGGCAGCTTCGACGGCAGCGTGGCGTACTGGAAGATCGCCGACGGCAAGGAAGGCTGGCGCGCGGAGAAGCTCGGCCTCGTGACGGCGCTGGCGATGGACCCGCAGGGGGCGTTCGTCGCGGTCGCGACCGAGAACGCGCTGGTGCTGCTGAACCTCGCCGACGGCCGCGAACTGAAGCGGTACGGCAAGTTCGCGTCGCCGCTGTCGGCGGTGGCGATCAGCCCCAACGGCAAGTGGATTGCAATCGGCAACGACGCGGGGACGGTGCGCGTGTGGCAGGTGGGCGAAGACAAGGCACAGTTCACGCTAACCGGTCACGAAGCCGGCATCCGCAGCGTCGCAATCAAGGACGGTGGCCGGTGGGTACTCAGTGGCGGCGCGGACCGCACGCTACGGTTGTGGGACACGTCGGCCGCGAAGCAAGAGGTGCCGGTGTTCCGCAAGCACGGCGCGAGCGTGACCAGCGTCGCGTTCCTCGACAACGGCACGCAGACCGTCTCCGGCGACCGCGACTTGGCTGTGTTTCCGTGGCGCATCGACAAGTTCCTGAGCACCGCGCCGCCGGTCGTGCCGAAGGCGGAGACGCCGAAGACCCCGGACATGATCCCCTACGCGAAGCCGTGACGCGCCGCCTCTCGTGGGGCAGGCCGCTGGCCTGCCTTCGGGTGACGCGGGTCATGGACCGGCCCCGCGTCTGCCCGAAGCAAGTCGCTGAACTGGCGGCCGGCATCGGAACGCCACCTACGCGGCCCGCCTCGCTTCGCCCGCGAGCAACTCCAGTAGACGCGACGCCAGCCGCGGACCGGCGCCCGCGCCCTCGTGCTTGAAGAACACGAAGCACTCGCGCCAACCTTCCGCCTGCATCCGCGCGGCCCACGCCTTCAATGCGGTGTCGTCGTAGTCGGGGCGGCGAAGGCGTAGGTAGCCGAAGTCCGCGGTGGACACGAACGGCACCTCCAACTCATCCTCCGTGTCCGCGACGCACATCGCGCACTGGTGGTCGCGGAGCGTGTCGAAGACCTCTTCGTCGAACCACGACTGATGTCGGAACTCGAACGCGACGCGGCACGGCGGCAACGAGGCGAGGAAGTCGGACAGTCGCGGCACGTCCTTGCGGAAGTTCGGCGGCAACTGGAACAGCACCGGTCCCATGCGGTCGCCGAGCGCGCCGGCGCTTTCGATCAGCGACGACGCCAGCGCGCCCGCGTTCGCGAGCCGCTTCACGTGCGTGATCTCCTGCGGCGCCTTCAGCACGAACCGGAAGTTGGGCGGCACCTGCGCGGCCCACGCGTCGAGCAACTGCACCGTCGGCGGGCGGTAGAAGGTGTTGTTGATCTCGACCGTGCGGAACCGCTGGCCGTAGTAGCCGAGCATCTTGCCCGGCGGCATCTTCGCGGGGTAGAAGGTGCCCTTCCACTCCGGGTACGGGTAGCCGCTGGTGCCGACGTACGCGTTCATGTGCCGCTCCTCCGTGATGCGGTGTGAAGGGAATCGGCCGGTCCAGGCGGCCTCATGGTTTCGCGCGGACGGCCGCGATCAGGCTGCGGACCTGGCCCGGCTTGGACTCGAAATCGGTCGGGCGCTGTTGCACGTTCTGGCACATCGTGAGGTTGTCGCCGTCGAGCCGGTCGATGCCGTAAACGGGGGCACCCGCGCTGTCGGTGAAGTCGAGCCAGGGCGGCGACTTCGTCGGGTCCAGGGCGTAGGTTCCCTCGGAGGTCGTCTTCCCCGCGCGGGTGAGCGTGTACTTGCTGCCGTCGAACCGGCAGACGAACTCGCTGGCGACCGCGGGCGTCGCGGACTTGCCGTTCAAGCTCAGAGACGAATACTTCCAACTGCCCCGCAACTTGGCCCGCTCGGCTTCGGCCTCTTTCGGCTCGGTGATCGCCTCGGGCGGTGGTGGGGCGGGGCGCTTGCACCCGGCGCACATCACCGCCGCAACGACGAACGACAAGAAGAGCAATCGCGTGACGGCGGAGCAGCGATACTTCATCCGAGATACCTTGATGGCGGAGCGACTCGGCGAGCGCCGCTTCGCGGTGCGCAAATTAGCAGCCCGTTCGCCACGACGCAAGCGGCTTCGCGTCACGTCACGTCGCGGCGATTGCGCGGCGCCAGCACAGGCGCGAGAGGTACGTTGCGGCGCTCAGGTACAGCACCGCCAGAAGCCAGCCCGCGGTGCCGTGGCGCGCGAACCACGAACTGCCGCCGATCGCGCTGCCGAGCGCGACGCCCACCGCGAGCCACGCGGCCAGCGGGTGACGCCACTTCAGAATGATCGTGGCGAACACAGCCAGCACGGTGATCGCACCCGCGACGAACAGCAGCGGGTGGCGCGAGAGCAATGGCGACCAGACCGGGTTGTACTCGGTGACGGTGGTGTAGTCGCCGGCCCAGTACGAAGCCGGTTGGCCCGCGAGCGTCAGCGACAGATCGCCTGCGTACAGGCACACCGCCGGAAGCAGCAACCAGAGACTCGGGCGCACAGAAGCCTCCGAACTTGACCGCGAGCGGGCGAAAAAATCGCCCCGCTTGTGACGCATTCCCAGCTTATCACCTTCGCCGAACGGTGCCGCGCGGCGAGAGTCTAACCCGCAAAGCTCGCCCATCTTGTCTAACTGTGACGTTCGTTCCGATTTCGGGATAAATTCGTCGCGTCGCGTTGCCGACCTTTGGAGGGTTCCTATACTGCCTGCGCTCCGGAATTCTCTTGACATGCCGCAAGTCGGCACAACCTCTCCTTGCTGGTCGCGTTCGCCTGTGTGGGGCGGGCGCGGCGAGGCCCGCCGTTCGCGGGTCAACGGATCGAAAGGGTCGAGTCATGTACAGCAGTGGGTTACTCGCCGACGTCGATTTCATCGAGGAACTGCAGCTCCGCCGCTGGGCGCGCGAAAATTATGTGCCCACCGATGAGCGCGACACCGCCTGGCATCCGATCATTCTGGAAGAGATGCGCCGCAAGGACGGGGAAGTGAGCGAGGCCGTGCTGGTCGGGTGACCGCGGGTACCGTTCCGCCGACCCGCCCGACGCATCGGGTGGGTTTTGCTTTTGATCGGCGACAAGGAGGTTGCGCGATGGGCTTTTTTAACGGTCGGACCACGTTTCTGCGATTCAAGGTGAACGGCCCGGCGCCGCGGCAGTTCGACGACGAACACCTCGCGCGCCTCGCCGACCGTTCCGCCGGGCGGTCGCGCATCGCGTCGGCCGATGGCGTCGAAACCGGCTGGACCGGTGGCGAGCACATCCTCGACACCGAGTTCGACCTCGAAAAGAATGTCATCAACGACACGCTCACGTTCGACCTCCGCGTCGATACCGACAAGCTCCCCGCGGACCTGCTGCGCGCCTACTACGCGGTCGAACTGAAGGCGCTCGCCAAGAACAACCCGAGCGGGTTCGCCAGCGCGCGCCAGAAGCGCGAGGCGAAGGAGATCGCCCGCGAGCGGCTCGAACAGGAGTCGAAGGACGGCCGCTACAAGAAGCGGAAGTGCGTCCCGGTGCTGTGGGACCGGCTCACCAACGAGGTGCTGTTCGGCGCCACGTCGCTCACGCAGGTGGACCGGCTGTGCAGCCTGTTCAACCAGACGTTCGGTAGCGAACTGGAGTGCGTCACCGCCGGGCGCCGCGCGTACCACCTCGCCGAAGGCGCCTCGCGCACGCGACTGGTGGACGACTCCGGCCCGAGCGCGTTCGTGCCCGGCGTCAGCCCGACGGACGTGGCGTGGATCGCCGACGAGAGCAGCCGCGACTTCATCGGCAACGAGTTCCTGCTGTGGCTGTGGTACTACACCGACGTGGAGTCCGACACGATCAAGTTGGCGGACAACTCCGAAGTCACGCTGATGATCGCGCGGACGCTGAACCTGGAGTGCCCGCGCGGCCAGACCGGGCACGAGACGATCACGCACGAAGGGCCGTCGCGCCTGCCGGAAGCGCGGCGTGCGATTCAGAGCGGCAAACTCCCGCGTAAGGCCGGGCTGACGCTCGTTCGGCACAGCGAGCAGTACGAACTGACGCTGCATGCGGAGACGCTCGGCGTCGGCGGCGCGAAGTTGCCGCCCCCGGACGAGGCCGCGGACGCACGCGGTAAACTGGACGACCGCGCCAACCAACTCCGCGCGCTGATCGAAACGCTTGACCTCCTCTACGACGCGTTCGGCCAGAAGCGTTTCAGCCGCGACTGGGAGACGGAACTTGCAGGTATGCAGAAGTGGCTGAAGCGTGAGGAACGCCGCGCCGCATAACGGCGCGACGTTTGCAGGGTGCTCCCTCCGTGCCGCCGCGACCGTTCGCGGCGGAGTCGCATCTTCACCGGAGGGAAGCATGAACCTTATCAAACTGTTCGGCGTGTTGGGGCTGTTGGTCGCCTCGTTCGCCGTGGCGGGGGACGACAAGCCGCCGACCGAACCGCGCGTCCCGGTCCGGCCGCCGACGGCCGCCGCGCAGCCCGGCGACGCCAAGATGTCGCACTTCATGGACTGCGCGAAGGCGTGCGACGATTGCGCACGCATCTGCAACATGTGCGCCGCGCACTGCACGAAGATGGCCGTCGACGGCACGAAGGAACACTTGGTCACCGCGCGGACGTGCATCGACTGCGCGACCATTTGCACCTCCGCGTCGGCCATCGTCATCAACAGCGGGCCGTTCACGGACCTGATCTGTACCGCGTGCGCCGACGCGTGCAAGCGGTGCGGCGACGCGTGCGAGAAGCACGGCGCGCACGACGCGATCATGAAGAAGTGCATGGAAGAGTGCCGGGCGTGCGAGAAGGCGTGCCGCATGATGCTGAAGCACACGATCAAGCCGGAGAAGTAAGAGGTGTGAACCGACTCAGCGTGCGGCCGGGGACGATTCCCCGGCCGCCTGCGTTTGGTCGAGGATCATTTCGACGACCCAGCAACTCGGCCCGTGGTCCGGACACATCTCAAGGTGATCGTGAACGAGTGCGTCTTCGCAGCCCGCGTCGCGCAGTGCGTCGGAGAGGATGGGATAGCGGTCTGTGGCCGTGTCCGCGTGAATGCCGCGGGCGAGCGCGACCACGTCCGACGTGAGCCACTCGGCGCGAAGGGGGTCGATGGGTTTCCCCCGCGCTGCGATTTCGTCTTGGATAAACGCAGCGAGGCACTTGCGAACGGCTTTTGGTGTCGTGTCAGTGTCGTGAACTTTGATGCGCGTGACGAGTATTTTCGCGCAACACCCCCGCACACCTCGTCGGAGTTCTTCACCACACTCTGCGCGCACTCCGGCTTGGATGTCGGGCCAAAATCCACCCGCACCAAACTCTGCCACATTTGCGTCGAGGTGTACATCAACGCATTCGCTTGTTGGGTCGTGGCAAACTTGATAATCGAAAGCGAAGAACTTATCCCGCCCAACCGAACACGCGTATCGGTAGTAACCGCTCTTTGCTTCGCGGATCGTCTTGAACTGCATCAGCGCACGGTGGTTTCGCGGACGATGTCGGGCATCGCGAACGCGATGGCGATGCGCCCGCCGGTGGCGGCGGTCGCGTCCTTGATCGCCGCTTGCAGGCGGTCCAGGACCGCGGCCACATCATCGGGGTGCGCCTGCGCCGACAGCGTCACCTGCACCACCATCTCCGTGTGCGGCGTGTCGGGGCTGTCCGCGGGCGGCCCGCCGAACTGCATGACGATCGGCGTGACCGGACGGCTCAAACGCACCCAACGGCGGTTCGGATCGGGTTGCGGAACGCCCATCGGACTTCCCTCACGTTCTTTCGGCAGGGAGGACACGCACCCGAAGTGGCGGTTGCGTCTGTTCGCGGCTGTGCAAGGACAGGTGATTGCACATCACATGAACATGATAACGTCCCGGTTCGGGGAACACTACACCGCGAACCGGAAACACTTCTTCGCGCAGTTGGAGTGGGTCGGGTTGGCCGTCGAACGTGATCTCAACGGGCCGCGAGCGCCCGCCGGGGAGCACGATACCGGACCCGGTTCTCACTTCGATCGAGAACCAAAACGTACCGAGTGCGCGTTCGTCATCGAATTGGACGTACAGCGCCATCTCCGGGCCGGGTAGTTTGCCGTCCGCGGTCGGCTCGATGCGAAGGGTGTGCGTCGGCTCAACCAAACTGAACGGTTCCTGCTCCGCGTCGAACTCGACGTAGGAACACAGAACCGCGAGGTTCAACACTGGTGGTACGCGCGTAGCCATTGGGCAACTCCGGGCGGTGGCGAGATTGTAACCCGGAGGCGAGGTCGCGTCAGTGGCCGCTGCCGTTCGCGTTGGTGGTCGCCGCGGGAACGGCGGGGCCGAAGCCGACCGCGCGCGACTTCCGCGACGCCAGTTCCTGGCGGTTCTCGCGGAACTGGTCCATCGCGCGGTCCCAGTCCCACTTGTTGTCGTTCAGGAACAGCAGGATCAGCAGGTTCTTCACCTCCTCCACCTCCGCGAAACTGTACCCGGCGGTCTGCGACACCGCGTGTTCCGCGTCGATGCCGGATTGCACGTCGGCGTGCCACCGCTTCACGAGTTCGCGCCGCAGCGCCGCGTCCGGCGGTTCGAGGTGCAGCACCACGTCGATGCGGCCGGGGCGCTTGAACGCGGGGTCGATGAGCGTCATCGAGCAGTTCGTCGTGAACACGTAGGCGATGCCCTCGTTCACCTCGATGCCGTCGAGCGCGCTGAGGAACACCGCTTGATCTTCGGTCTCGCCCACGGTGTTGCGGTCGCGCAGCGCGATGTCCATGTCGTCGAAGAAGATCACCCCGCGGCGGCCGACCGAGAACAGTTCCTTGACCGCCTCGACCGGGTCGGCCGAGCCGCGCGCGGAACGGTACGAGTCCGGCGTCACGAGCCGGTACTCGTAGCCGAGCCGCAGGCACTCGCGCCACAGCCAGCGGCACGCGCTCGTCTTGCCGTTGCCGGGCGGGCCGGTGAGAAGGATGCCACGCTTCGCGCGCCCGCCCAAATCTTTGATGCGCTGGAGGTTCTTGCGGTCGAGGAAACCGAGCGTGTTCTGCTTGAGCGTTTCGAGTTGTTCGGTCAGCAGCACCGGCGGCTCGCCCTCCGGTTCCTTCGTGCGGTGCGACTTGATCGCCTGCTTGAACAGCTTCAGGTAATCGGCCTTCGACACGATGAAGAAGTCGTAACTGCCGGCCTGCCCGAACGGGGCGACGCAGCGCGCGAAGGTGATGCCTTCGACGCTGTACTGGCGGATGCCGAATTGCACGCCGGGCCAGTAGCGGCGGCTGACGCCGATCCAGTCTCGGGTGAGCACGCCGTCGATGGGCAGCAGCGGGCCGCGGATCGCGTTCTGCACGAGCGGGTAGTACAACCCGCTCGGGACGAACGCCACGGGGTCGGTGATCCCGGTGGCCTTCGCCACCGCGTCGAGGATGTGCCGGTGGTTCGCGGTGTATTGTTCGAGTGTCATGCGGGTTCGGGCGCCAGGAGAAGGGCGAGGCAACGACACCGTATTCTACATACGGGTTCGCGTCCCGCGCAGTGTTGGCGTTGCCGCGAGTGTGGTTACACAATTAGCATGAGCGTAACTCCAACCCGAGGGCCGACGATGACCACCAGCTCGCGCTTTAACATTTCTCTGTTGGAAAGCGCCCAACGCGTTCCGGGCAAGCCGCGACACAAGACGCGCGAGGTGAAGGTCGGCACCGTCGTCATCGGCGGTGACAACGCCATCGCGGTGCAGTCGATGACCACCACCGACACCTACGATGTCGAAGGCACGATCAAGCAGATTCATGCGCTCGAAGAGGCCGGCTGCGAACTGGTCCGCGTGACGGTGCCCAAGCCCGAAGACGCCGGCGCGCTGTCGCGCATCCGCGAGAAGATCGGCATCCCGCTCATTTGCGACATCCACTTCGATTACAAGATGGCGCTGGCCGCGCTCGATCACCCGGTGGACAAGATTCGCATCAACCCCGGCAACATCAACAAGGCCGGCGACACCACGCAGGAGCGCTTCCGGCAGGTGGTGCGCAAGGCGAAGGACAAGGGCATCCCGATGCGGATCGGGGTGAACGCGGGCAGCCTCGAAACCGAGTTCAACCTGAAGTACGGGTTCCCGTGCCCGCCCGCGATGGTCGAGAGCGCGCTGCGATACATCGAAGTCGCCGAGAGCGAGGGCTACCGCGACATCATCGTGTCGCTGAAGTCGTCCGACGTGCTTGTGGCTGTCGAAGCGTACCGGCTGTTCGCGCAGATGTGCGATTACCCCACGCACATCGGCATCACGGAAGCGGGCAAGCCGCCGTATGCGGTGACCAAGAGCGCCGCCGGCCTCGCGCCCATTCTCCTCGACGGCATCGGCGACACCATCCGCATCTCGCTGCTGGGCGACCCGGTGCCGGAGATCGCCGCCGCGTTCGACATCCTGCAAGCCACTCAACGCCGGGTGCGCCGACCGGAACTGATCGCGTGCCCGACGTGCGGCCGGCTCGCGATCGACCTGGAGAAGATCATCGCGGAACTCGAAGTGAGACTGCAAGGCAAGCGCCTGCCGGTGAAGATCAGCGTGCTGGGGTGCGTGGTGAACGGCCCCGGCGAAGCGCGCGAGGCGGACATCGGCATCGCCGCGGGCAACGGGCAGGGGATGATCTACCGCAACGGCGAGATGGTGCGCCGCGTCGCGGAGGCCGAGATCGTGGACGCGCTGATGGAGGAGCTGGCGCGGTGGGAGAGCGAGAACCAGCACCGCATCCCGAAGACCACCGACGCGACCGGCCTGGGCCGGCGCAAGCTGCCGGTCGTGACCGCTTGACCCATCGGAGATGACCGTGATAAGATGGACATGATCCGGGTGAAGCGGAGTGAGTTTAATGGCGCTCGCTGTTTGCCGTACATCACTTTATTGCCTGCCGCCGCGCGTCGTGGGCCGGGCCGGCAAGTCCGCTCACGCCGCGGAATCTGGAAGGTGTCAGCTACGAGTACGTCGTCCCGGAGTCGGCTGCGTTACCGCTCTCGCTCTACGCCCGCTTTTACTTGACGAACGCCTGCTCTGGGACGCGCAAGTTCGAGGCCGATTTGTACTGGATCGACGCGCCACCGGGTCAGAAGCAGTGGGTTGACGTGCTGAAGCTCAGCAAGATCATCTTCGAGCCGGGCGTTCCGGTCGTAAGCGCGGCCTGGGAGGTGCCGGACCTCCGGTTCCCTGGCCGCGGGCGGTTCGAGTTACGGTTGACGTGCGATTTCGACCTGCACGAAGACGGGTTCGACGCCCCAATTGCCGTCGAAACAATCCTGATCGAGTGAACCATGAGCGCGAATTTCGTTCGACCCGGCCCAGGGCATCAGAGTTCGCAAGGCGGTGTCGCCACGCGGATCACTCCGGAAGAGGCGATGCAAGAGCGCGCCGCGCGGCTACGGCAACTAGGACTGCCGGAACTGTTGCTGACGATCCGCCGCGCGCACCCGGAGGCCGCGCCACTGACCGACGCGACTGTACCCGGCGACATCGCGGAACTGGTCGCGATGGTGAGCCAACTCGAAGAGGCCGAGGGCGGGCGCGGGGTGGTACTCGTACTCGACGGCTCGCGCGAGGAGCAAGATCGTCTCGTTCTGCGACTGCTGCCGAAGCTGGCCGACGCCGGGACCGGCGCTCGCTTCGCCAAAGTCGTCGAATCGCTGAACGTACTCACGCGCGAAGCGCGCCAGCGCGTCGCCGTCTCGCAAGACATCGGTTTCGACACGAAGAGCAATGAACTGGTCAGTCACATCGAAGACATGGCATTCGCCACGAAAGGGTGAACCCGTGGCCGAGAACGCGACAATCCCGACGGAAGAAGAGGTCGCCGCGCTCCCGCGCTGGGCGCAGGTTGCGTTCGCGGCACGCTGTGCCCGTCGCGTGTTGCCCCTTTTTGGGCGACACTGGCCACGTGCCATGTCCTCGCACTTTCCTCGGGTCGCTAGAGCTGTTTGCGTCGCAGAACATGCCGCATCCTCCGCCGCATCTGAAGCCGCCACTGAAGCCGCCACCCTTGCTGTCGCCCAGTCTGCCTACGACACCCGCGGTAGTGGCTCGACACGCGAGGATTACGACTCCGATCCAGACGACGACGACCCCGCCGTTGTCGCTGCTGCTTACGCCGCGTAAGCCGCCGCTTCCAGCGACTGGGCCTTCACCGCCGCCGGTCGCCGGTGCCGGCAACGCCGCGGCCAATGCCGCGGATCAGGCGCCACAAGCCCTCGCCGCGATTCGCTCCGACTTCGACACGCTGCGCGAACGCGTGGTCACCGATAAGTGGACCGACGACACGCCGGTGCCGCCGGACGCGTTCGGCCCGCTGTGGCCGAACGGCCTCACCCCCGACTGGGCGAAGGAGACAACGTGAGGCGCGCCTCCTTGCCGCACGCCGCGCCGACCCTGCGTTCGCGGTCTCGGCTGCGTGCGGGGTTCACGCTGATCGAGTTGCTCGTCGTGATCGCGATCATCGCGGTGCTGATCGGGCTGTTGCTCCCCGCCGTGCAGAAGGTCCGCGAAGCGGCGGCGCGCGCATCCGACACGAACAACCTCAAGCAGTGTGGTCTCGCCACGCACCATTCCAACGACGTGAACGGACGGATGCACCCGCTCATCGGCACGCGTTATACCGCCAGTTCCGGCAACGCGACCGCGTGGCTGCTCGTCTCGTACTGGGTGCTGCTCACCCCGTACCTCGAACAGAGCGGCGTGTTCGACGGCGTGAGCACCGCGACCGACGCGTGGGCGAAGGTGCGCATCAAGACGTACACCTCGCGGAACGACCCGACCACGCCCGACGGCATCGGCGCCGACGGCCTGCCGGTCGGCAACTACGCCGCGAACGGGCACATCTTCGGCCTGCCGGTGGCCGGCGCGACCGGCGTCGTGGACGCGGGCGCGAGCCTCGACAAGTCGTTCCCCGATGGCACGTCGAACACGATCATGTTCGCGGGGAAGGCCGGCAAGTGCGGCTCCGGTGGCTCGCTCTACGCGGCCCTCGACATCAGGGGCTACAACGGCTACCCGGTCACGTACGGCGCGTTCTTCGGCATGAAGCTTCCGGACGCGACCGGCGCCGGCCCCGCGTTCCAGGTGTCGCCGACGCCGGGCGCGTGCGACCCGGATTTACCCCAAACCTTCTACTCGTCGGGCATCTTGGTGGGTCTCGCCGACGGCACCGCGCGGTCGGTGAGTGCCGGCGTGTCGCCGCTGACGTGGCGCCGCGCGGTGATCCCCAACGACGGCGCGGTTCTCGGCGGCGACTGGTGAGCGTGGGCACCCAACACCCGGTGAAGAGACGATTCGATGGCAGACCGCAAACCACCCGTTCTCGACGCCGCGATCCTGTGCGCCGAAGTCGTGCGCGACGCGAACGACGCCGTGTTTGCGCTGAACGAACTACAGCACACGGTTGTGGTCGATCCGAACGAGGAAGGTAAGCTCGAAGCTCCGGAGCTTGTTCTGTTCGTGCAAATGAATGATCGAGATGCACAAGGAACCTACGAGTTTGGCGTCGAAGTGCGTTCCGACACAGGCGTGATTATTCCCAGCGAGACTGTGAGTGGCGTTCACGTCACCTTCGTTTCTCACTACTACCCGCTCTACCCGTTCGAGCACGAGTTCGTGTTTCGTCGGCTGGTGTTCCCAGGTCCGGGCGTGTATCATTTTCATGTGATGTGCGGTTCCGCGTCGATGAGCGCGCGAGAAGCTTGCGCTAAGGCCCCCAAACTTTACGTCGTTCGAGCCGAACCCGGAGATGAACTGTGAGCGACGCGCAACCAACTGGCCGACGCTGGAAGCGACTCGTCCGCCCTGCGGGGAGATCCATCATCACCTTCCCGACGGTGCCGGAACTGTTCGTCGCGGTACCCCGCGAGCGCCCTGAGGTGACACTGGCCGACCTGCCGCCGGCCGCGGTCGAGATCATCGCGGAGGCGAACCGGTTGGAAGAAGCCGAGGGCGGGCGCGGCGTCGTCTTCCTCGTCTACGGCTCGCGCGAAGAACCGGAGCGACTGGTTCTGCGGCTCGTGCCGAAGTACGTCGATGAGGGCGCCGCTGGCCGGCTCGCGAAGGTTCGCGCCCGACTCGCCGAACACGCGGTTGCGGTTATTGTCGATTGAACACCGCTCGCCGCGTTTGATTTCTCATGCCCACTTCATTCGGAGCGGGTAAACTCAAGTGTCCCGGTGGGTTATCTCCGGTCGGAGGGCGAACCCGTGCGCGTGCTGCTCGTCGAAGATCACCAGCCCCTCGTCAAAGCCTACCGGCAGGGGCTTGAAGAGGAGGGCTTCGCCGTCGATGTCGCGACCGACGGCGAGGAAGCGGACGTGAAGTGTCGGAGCACGTCCTACGATGTGATCGTACTCGACATCATGCTCCCCAAGGTGGACGGCCTGACGCTCCTGAATCGCTGGCGCGCCGCCGGTATCAACACCCACGTTCTGCTGCTGACCGCGAAGGTGACCGGACCCGACAAAGTGCTCGGGTTGGACACGGGGGCCGACGACTACCTGACCAAGCCGTGCGACATGGAGGAGTTGTTCGCCCGCATCCGCGCGCTCGTCCGCCGCGGGCACCAGCAGAAAGACCCGGTGCTGCGGTGCTACGACCTGGAGATTGACACCGCCGCGCGCACCGTCCGCCGGGCGGGGCAGGCCGTTCACCTCACGCCCCGCGAGTACGCGCTGCTGGAGTTCCTCGCGTACCACCGCGGCAAGGTGGTGACGCGCAGCATGATCTGGGAACACCTCTACGACGAGTACGACGAGAACACGTCGAACGTGGTGGACGTGTACATCCGGTACTTGCGGAACAAGGTGGACAAGGGGTTCGAGCCGGCGCTGATCCTCACCCGCTGGGGCGAGGGCTACATGCTCCGCGGCGACGACGACCCACCCCCGCAGAAGTGAGGAGTGAGGAATGAGGAGTGAGGAGTAAAACCAACCTCATTCCTCACTCCTCATTCCTCACTCCTCACTCCTCACTGGTTCCCGGCCATGCGCTCGATCCGGCGTTCGCTGTTGGGCTACCTGCTCGTGCTGATCGCGCTCGCGCTCGGCGCGGTGGGTGTGCTCGTCGATCGGTTCGCGAACGCCGCGATCCGCACCCGCGAGGCGTCGGAGGCGAACCGCATCGAACACGCTTTCAGCGTGCGCCAACAGGAGGCGAAGGCGAAGTTCGACGCCGACCTGCTGGCCGAGGCGAAGGCGCTCGCGACCGAGGTGCAGTACAAGACGGCCGTTCTGTTAGGGCAGAACAACGAGCCGATGCGCCGGCTCACCCCGCTCGAACAGATCGTGGTGCAGGCCGGCGGGGCGGTCCTCGGCCAGAACATCGAGCGGCGACCGGGCGGCGTACCGGGCGGGTTCGGCGTGCCCGGCGGACTCGGCTGGCCGGGGCGCAGCGCAGAGGCCCAACCGCCGCTGAAGGCCACGACCGACGAAGCCCGGGAGTTCCGCCTGCGGTCGGTACTCATGGAGTTCGCCCCCGGCCCCAACCTGCTTGCCGCCGTCGCCCCGGTCGCGGCCGTTGAACCGTTCATCCGCGGGGATCAGCGCCGCCACCACCCGTACCCGAACTGGGTCGAGTTCGACGGCCCGCGCGTCGTGGCCCGCGTCCAGGAATCACTCCGCGCCGCGCTCGTGGACGACGACCACGCACGCCCGTACCAGTTCCAGGTCACGCTCGTCGCGACCTACCCGAACCGACCGGGGCGGAACGTCGCCACCCTCGGCGCGGTCGAAGCCGCGCTGCCGGTCGCCCCGGCGTTCCTGGAACCGACGGCCGACGCCGAGCCGAAGCTCGACGACGTTAACATCTCCGATCTCGGCTCGTGCCGCCGGGTCGTCTCCGGGACCACGCCCGGCGGACGGCCGATTGGGTTTTTCGTCCCGCTGCCCGCCCCGCCCGCGCCGGCCGTCCACCCGCGGTACAAGGACTACCCGCCGTTCCGCGTGGACATGATTCTGCGAGTCGTCGTTCACACCGCGCGGCCGTACTCGGAACTGGACGCCCGGCTCTCCGCCGACCAGAAGGAGCGCGACGACCAACTGACCCGCATTCAGGCGGAGACGCGTGCGGAGCTAGCTAACCTGCGCGCCCGGCTGACCATCATCGGGACGGTCACGTTCGCGGCGCTGGTCCTCGGCGGGTGGTTCCTCGTCGCCCGCGGTTTGGCTCCGCTCCGCGCGCTCTCCGACGCCGTCAGCCGCGTCTCCGAGAAGGACTTCCGCCTGCCGGTCGAAGCCGCCGAACTGGGCCGCGAACTGGCCCCCATCCACGCCCGCATCACGCAGACGCTCACCCTCCTTCAGCGGGCCTTCGCACGGGAGAAACAGGCCGTGGCCGACATTTCGCACGAGCTGCGCACGCCCATCGCGGCCCTGCTCGCCACCATCGACGTGTCCCTGCGGAAGCCCCGCACGCCCGAACAGTACCGCACCACGCTCGAAGAGTGCCGGCTGATCTCCAAGCAACTCGGGCAGTTGGTCGAACGGATCATGACGCTCGCCTCGCTCGACGCGGGGAACGACCACACGCACGTCGTTCGCACCGACATCGGCGAACTGGCGACCGGGTGTACCGCGGTCATCCGCCCGCTGGCCGCCGCGAACAACATCCGGGTCGCGGTCCACGCCGAGGAGGAGGTGATGCTCGACACCGACCCCGGCAAACTGCGCGAGGTGCTGATGAACCTGCTCCACAACGCGGTGGAGTACAATAACCCGGACGGCGTCATCGAGCTAAACGTGCGGCGCCTCGGCGAAACGGCGGTGTTCGAGGTGCGCGACACCGGCATCGGCATGACGGCCGAGGTGCGCGACCGCATCTTCGAGCGGTTCTACCGCGCCGACTCGTCGCGCCACGCGACCGGCGTCCACGCCGGGTTGGGCCTCGCCATCGTGAAGGAGTACGTCGCGCGGCTGAACGGTTCCATCGTGGTGGAGAGCGAACCGGGGAAGGGCACCACGTTCCGCGTCACGCTACCGGCGCCGACCGTCGCGCTCACGCCCGTTCCCGCGGAGCGCGCGAAGGCTTCGCGCGCCGTGCCCGCGGGGTCGTGAGAGTCGCCCGCCACTCCGTGGCGGTTCTGCTCTTGCGGCACAGACATTCCTGTCTGTGCGGCGACACCCACCAAAACACACAGACAGGAATGTCTGTGCCACAAGAGCAGAACCGCCACGGAGTGGCGGGCGACTCTCAAGAGCATAACCGCCACG
>CANLGS010000002.1 GCA_947490035.1 Gemmataceae bacterium | reverse complement strand
TTCCATCTCCGACATCGCCGGCGGGATGTCGAGCGCCCGCCCGAGCCGCAGCGCGGGCGGGATGTTGGCGAACAGGTCTTCGACGGACGCGACGCCGATCGCGGCCAGCATCGCCTTCTGGTCTTCAGGCGTATTCAGAACGTAAGACACGCATCTCTCCGGGTTGGGAAGCGATCAAGCGGGCGGCGCGGCCGGCAGCGAGCGAACCCACGCGCGAAACTGGCGGCAGACCGAGATGTAATCGGTGGACACGTTGGCGGCCAGCGCGAGGAACCGAACCAGTTCTCCGATCGGCAGTGCCGGGAGAGCCGAGCTGGTCGGTGATTCGGTGTAGGTGCCGTCCGGTTGGAGCAGGAGGACCGTGAGCCGTACACCGTCGTACCGCCACACCTCGGGAATTTTGAACGCCGCGAAGGTCGGCAGGCGGCTCAACACGGTGCGGCTCACCTCGATCTCGACCGCGAGGTCGGGCGGCGGGTCTTTGGCGAGGTCGATGTCGCGAATCCCGGCGACCGCGGCCCAGTTCTGGATGTAATAGCACTCGTCCGGCTCAAGCCCCTGCTCCACGTCGGCGCGGGCGTGCGTCGTGTTGCCGCCGGGCACGCACGCGCCGCCCGTCTCGTCGAGCCACACCTCGATGAGCATGGCGAGGATCTTCTTCAGCCGCTCGTGGGTGCCGCCGACTACCATGATTTCCAGCTCCCCGCGGTCGTAGGTCAGGCGGACGCCGCGACGGTGTTCGTCGCGCCATTCGAGCAGCGCCTCGTACTCGTCCCACGAAATGTCCGTGAACAGAACCCGCTGACCGGGGCGAAGCAGGTTCACGGTCACGGCCAGCCGCGGCGTTGCCGGCGCCGCCAGCATGGGGGCCGGCGGCGCAACTGCGGTACTCATGTCTGTACCCTCCGGGCGAATACGGTTAGTGGCCTTCGGACGCGAGCTGCTGGTCGTACTGCTCCGCGGTGAGCAGGTGGTCGAGCGTGGCGCCCGGCGCGAGCTTGATCTTCACCATCCACCCGGCGCCGAAGGCGTCGTCGTTGACCGGTTTCGGGTCGCCCTTGCGCTTGCCCTCGTCCACGAGCGGTTCGTTCCGCTCGACCACCGTGCCGGCTACCGGCGAGTACAGGTCCGACGTGGACTTGTACGACTCGATGATGCCGAACTTGTCGCCGGCCTTCAGCGCCGCGCCGACCGCGGGCAATTCCAGATAGGTCGGCTCGGTCAGTTGCTCGACGGCGAACGCGGTCACGCCGACGGTGGCGATGTCGCCGTCCTGCTTGGCCCATTCGTGCGAGGTCGCGTACCGCAGATTCGACGGGTTCGACATGACTTCCTCCTGGCGCGAGAGGCGCGAGCCTCTCTGATGAACCGGTAAAGAGTGGTGACGATAACGCGGTTTACTTCTTCCGCTTGTAGAACGGCAGCGGCACGACGGTCGCGGGCAGCTTGGTGCCGCGTACGTCGATGTCCAGCGCGGAGCCGACTGACGCGACGCGCGGGTCCACGTACCCCATCGCCAGCGACTTGTCCACGCCAGGGCACAGGCTGCCGCTGGTCACGGTGCCCACAGTTGCGTTGTCCGCGTCGGTGATCGCGCAGCCCTCGCGCGCGGCGCGCTTGCCTTCGATCTCCAGACCCACGCGCACCGGCTTCGTCGTGTCGGCGGTCGCCTTACGGATGGCGTCGCGGCCGATGAACTCGCCCTTGTCGAGCTTCACCGCCCACGCCAGACCCGCGTGAATCGGGTCGATGCTCTCGTTCAGTTCGTGGCCGTACAAGGGCATCGCCGCTTCGAGACGGAGCGTGTCGCGCGCGCCCAATCCGCACGGCACGGCACCCTTCGCGACGAACTCGTCCCACAGCGCCACGCCCAGCGCGTTGGGTACGATCACCTCGAAGCCGTCCTCGCCGGTGTAACCGGTGCGGCTGACCACGCACGGGTTGCCGAGGTACTGCGTCGGCGTCGCGTAGTAGTACTTCAGCCCGCTCACGTCGTCCGCGAACAGCCCCGCGACCAGCTCCACCGACTTCGGCCCCTGCACCGCGATCATCGCGGTGTCGAACGTGCGGTCCTGAATCTCGACCGCGAGGCCGGTGCGGTGCGGTTCCAGCCACGCGAGAATCTTCTCGCGGTTGCTCGCGTTGACGACCGCCGCGAACCCGGAAGGCCAGCGGTACACGAGGATGTCGTCGAGAATGCCGCCGTCTTCCTTGCACACCAAGCCGTAGCGAACTTGCCCGTCCTTCATGGTGGCGACGGAGTTGGTGAACACCTTCTCCAGGAGCGCGAGCGCGGCGGTTCCGCCGAAGCTGACGCGGGCCATGTGCGAGATGTCGAACAGCCCGGCACCGGAGCGGACGGCCTTGTGTTCCGGCCCGATGCCGGCGTACTGCACCGGCATCTCCCACCCGCCGAACGGCACCATGCGGGCCTTGTGATCGACGTGCCACTGGTACAGCGGGGTGCGGAGGTTCGACATGACGCAACTCGCTTGGCAAACGAACGCGGGGCGGCCCCGACGTGGAATCGCCCCTGCCGGGACTATCGTAGCCCGACGCGAACCGAAATCTAGCCGAGTCACGCCGCCCGCGGCGCGGCCGGGGTCAGCGCGGCGGCCACCATGAAGAGCAGGATGCCGAAGATGTGGTCGAGTTGGGTGATGTGGTATTCGATCACGTCGATGTCGAGTTGCGTACTGGTCATGCGCAGGAAGCGCCAGAGCGTTCCGGTTGTGACGCACCCGTAAATCGTCTCGACGCCGGTATTGCTCCGGGCGTTCAGCCGCAGTGCGGCGAGCATCTCGGCCCCGCACTGACCGTACGCGCCCTGAATGTCGTCCTTCTTCGCCTCGACGACGACGAACAGCGGCGGACTGACTTCCGGGAGTTGCGGCGCGCGACCGACGAGGAAATCGCACACGCCGTTCAGCCCGTCCGCCGGATCGACATCGAGCGCGGCACCGGAGAACAGGCTGATGCGGCGGTTGGTGTGCCGCCACAGTTCACCAAGTACCTGCGCGACAATGAATTCCGACCGTGCCTTCTCGTTGCCAATTAGCAGCGCGAGTTGAAGATTGTCCTGAATGCTTTGCCGCGCGGTCGCGCCGAGCGGAACGGGTGCGATGTGCCCGAACAGGTCGCGGGACGTGTCCACCGTGATCGCGAACTGCGTCATCACCTGGGTCAGCGTGAAACTGCTGTACGCCATGCGAGAATCTCCTTGCGGCTATTCTACCGCCCATTCCGCTTCACGGTAACCCGACTCCGCGAGCCACCACGCGCGCACTTCGGGTTCCGCGGCGCCAAACCCGACGATCAGGTGAACGACGCTCTCGCCGTAGGTGTTGCCCTCGATGTCGCGGCGGCTCGGCACCGGGTCCGATGTCGGGTGCGAGTGGTAGATCGCCAGCAGTTCCAGATCGCGCTCTCGCATCGCGCGGAAGGCGAAGAGCATGTCGCGTGCGTTCGTGAGGTAATCCGTTACGCCGCGCAAATCGTTCGCAATGGCGAAGCGCGTTGTCGCGATGCCCACCCCTTCGGAGATGTGACCCGCGAGCAGCCCGCAGCATTCGATAGGCGCGGCTTCGCGCGCGTGCTGAACTACTTCTTCGATTAGCAAGTCGGGGAGAGTTATGCGGGTGAAGGGTGGCATGGTTTTGGCGAGCGGGGGGCGTAAGCCCCCTGTTCTTGGTTCCGCACTTCGTAATTGTAATGACAAACAACAGGGGGCTTACGCCCCCCGCTCGCCAGGAGAGTTCATGACCACCGTTGCCGACCTGAAGGGCCAGACGGTCGCGTTCGCCGCGAGCGGCGGCCTCGACTCCTGTACCGTTACCAAGTGGCTCACCGAAAACGGCGTGACCGTCGTCTGCTTCACCGCCGATATCGCACAGCCGGACGAGTCCAACTTCGACGAGATCGAGACGCGAATGCGGGCCTGCGGCGCCGCCGATTACGTCGCGATTCCGCTGCACGACATGATCGCGGAGAGCGGCATCGAAGTCATTCAGTTCCAGGCACGCTACGAAGGCGCGTACTGGAACACCACCGGCATCGGCCGGCACGTCATCGTCGCCGGGATGGTCCCCGAAATGAAGAAACGCGGCGCGACGGTTCTGAGCCACGGCGCGACCGGGCGCGGCAACGATCAGGTGCGGTTCCAGCTTTGCACGAACATGCTCGCGCCCGAGTTCACGGTGTACGCCCCGTGGCGCGACCGGGCGTTCCTCGCGAAGTTCCCCGGTCGCTCGGAGATGATCGACTACTGCAACGGCCACAAACTGCCCATCAAGGCGAGCAAGAACGCGCCCTATTCCACCGACGCGAACCTGCTCGGTCTCACGCACGAAGCAGGTGTGTTGGAACACCTCACGACGGAACCCTGGTTCATCAAGCCCGGCATGGGCGTGCTTCCGAAAGACGCGCCCGACGCGCCCGAAAGCGTGACCGTGAAGTTCGTGAAGGGCCGCCCGGTCGCGATCAACGGCAAGGCGACCACCGCGTTCCAGGCCATCCAGACCGCGAACGCGCTGGGCGGCAAGCACGCGGTCGGCATCGCGACCCACTTGGTCGAAAATAGATTCGTGGGCATCAAGTCGCGCGGCGTGTACGAAGCGCCCGGCATGGAACTGCTCGGTTCGGCCTATGCGTTCCTGTTGCAACTCGTCCTCGACCGCCGCGGGCGCGAGCTGTTCGACCAGCTCTCGCTGTTCGTCGCCAAGCAAATCTATCAGGGCTACGGCTTCGACCTCGCGACCCATATGGCGCGTTCCGCACTGGCGCCGATCAACGACCTCGCGACCGGTACGATCAAGGTGAAGCTGTACAAGGGCCGCGCGGAGTTCGAGTCGGCGGAGGGCGTGCCGCACCAGATGTACTCGGAAGCGAACGCGAGCATGGAGGCGATCGGTACGTTCGACCACGCGGACAGCGAGGGGTTCCTCCGCGTGCTGCAAGTCAGCGCCCGCGCGCTGGCCGCGAACGGCCAGGTGACGGTGCCCGCGTGGGCAACACGCTGAGGCGAACCCCGCCCGCAAGGGCGGGGGTGCGATCCCACTCCCAACACCCCCGCCCTTGCGGGCGGGGTTCGCCAAAGAGGTTCCCATGCGCCGCCCAATCGCCTTTCTCGTTCTCCTCATCCTCGCGCCCCTCGCGGCCGCGCAGGGCACGAAAGACGACTACGAGCGCGCGAACAGCGTGTTCAAGTGGACCGCGGGCAAGGTCACGTCCGCGAAGGTCGAAGCCAACTGGACGCCGGACGGCGACCGCTTCTGGTACAAGAACGCGAAGAAGGAGTTCGTACTGGTCGATGTCGCGAAGGGCACGCGCGAGGTCGTCACCGAGGACAAGTTGCCGAAGGACGCGAAGCCAAGCGACCCGCCGAAGAAGAAGGGCTTCGAGGAAGAAGAGCAAAGCGACGAGGACGCGGCGTTCGTTCGCGTGCTTCAACAACCGCGGCGCGGCGGTGACTCGCCCGACGGGAAGTGGGCCGCGTTCACCAAGGACAACAACGTCTGGCTGCGCGACGCCAAGTCGAAGGAAGAGACGCAACTCAGCACGGACGGCACCGCGGACGACTCTTACGGTCGCTTCCACTGGTCGCCGAACTCGAAGAAACTCGTCGCTGTCAAGACCAAAGCCGGCGGCGACCGCAAGGTCACGCTCGTCGAGTCGTCGCCACGCACGCAGCTTCAGCCGGTCACGTCCACGTACAACTACCTCAAGCCGGGCGACCCCATCCCGCTGCCGAAGCCGCACCTCTTTGACATCGAGACCAAGAAGGAAATCGCGGTGTCCGACGAACTGTTCCCGAACCCGTGGGCGGTCGGCGATCAGCACTGGTCGAAGGACTCGAAACACTTCCACTTCACGTACAACCAGCGCGGCCACACGGTCATGCGCCTGCTCGACATCGACACCGAAACCGGCAAGGTCACGGCCGTCGTCAACGAGGAATGCAAGACGTTCTTCGACTACGCCAACAAGCTCTACGTCAACTACCTCGACGACACCAATGAAGTCATCTGGATGAGCGAGCAGGACGGCTGGAATCATCTCTACCTTGTCGATCTCGCAACCGGCAAATCGAAGAACATCACGAGGGGCGAGTGGGTCGTTCGCGGTGTGGAGCGCGTCGATGTGAAAGCCCGCGAAGTGTGGTTACGCGTTCTCGGCGTTCACGCGGAGCAAGACCCGTATCACGTCCACTTCGCGCGCGTGAAGTTCGACGGCACCGGTCTCGTGAAACTCACCGACGGCGACGGCACGCACAGCGTCGAATACTCCCCGGATCGGAAGCACTTCATCGACACGTACTCGCGCGTCGATCTACCACCGGTGACGGAACTGCGCCGCACGGCCGACGGCAAGAAGGTGTGCGACCTCGAAAAGGCCGACGCGACCGCGCTCCTGAAAACTGGGTGGAGTTTCCCCGAACGCTTCGTAGCGAAGGGCCGCGACGGCAAGACCGACATCCACGGGTACATCATTCGTCCGAGCAACTTCGACCCGAAGAAGAAGTATCCCGTCCTCGAATACATCTACGCGGGGCCGCACGACCACCACGTGCGCAAGGGTTTCACCGCGTCGCCGTCCGAACTGCGCATGGCCGAACTCGGGTTCATCGTCGTGAAGATCGACGGCATGGGCACCAACTGGCGCTCGAAGGCGTTCCACGACGTGTGCTGGAAGAACCTCGGCGACAGCGGGTTCCCGGACCGCATTCCGTGGATCAAGGCCGCAGCCGAGAAGCACAAGGAGATGGACATCTCGAAGGGCGTCGGCATCTACGGCGGCAGCGCCGGCGGGCAAAGCAGCACTCGTGCCCTCCTCGCGTTCGGCGATTTCTACACCGTCGCGGTCAGTGACTGCGGGTGTCACGACAACCGCATGGACAAAATCTGGTGGAACGAGTTGTGGATGTCGTGGCCGGTCGGCCCGCACTACGCGGAGCAGTCGAACGTCACGCAGGCGCACAAGCTGAAGGGCAAGCTGATGCTCGTGGTGGGCGAACTCGACCGCAACGTGGACCCGGCGAGTACGATGCAGGTCGCCAACGCGCTCATCAAAGCGGACAAAGACTTCGACCTGCTGATCGTGCCGGGCGCCGGTCACGGCGCGGCCGAATCGCCCTACGGTAACCGGCGAAGGATGGACTTCTTCGTGCGGAACATGCTCGGGGTCGAACCGCGGAGTAAGTAGGCGAACCCCGCCCGCAAGGGCGGGGGTGCGACTCCCCTGTCACTTTACCCCCGCCCTTGCGGGCGGGGTTCGCCAAACACCGGCCGCATTCATGTGGCATCTGCTCTCCACTCACCCCGTGGTGTGCGTCGAACCCGCCGGCGCCGCGCGCGTCGGGCAGCGGCCGGGCGCGATCCTGCCCGGTTCGTTCAACCCGTTGCACCACGGGCACACCCGACTCGCCGCCGCCGCGGCCGCACACCTCGGCGCCGAGGTTCACTTTGAACTGTCCGTCGTGAACGCCGACAAGTCCGAGTTGCCGCGTGACGAAGTGGAGCGCCGTCTGGCGCAGTTTGTGGGCGTCGCGCCGGTGTGGGTCACGCGGGCCGCGACCTTCGACGCGAAGGCCGATCTGTTCCCCGGTGCCGCGTTCGTGCTGGGCTGGGACACCGCCGTTCGTGTCATTGACCCGAAATACTACGGCGGCGAAGCGGCCCGCGACGCGGCGCTGCGCAAGCTGTTGGATCGCGGCTGCCGGTTGGTGATCGGCGGGCGCGTCGATGCCGGCGGCGCGTTCCGCACGTGGGACGCGGACACGCTCGCGGAGTTCGCGGAGTTGTTCGTCCCGCTGACGGAGGCGGACTTCCGGGCCGACGTGTCGAGTACCGAGTTGCGGCGGAAATGAGAACGGGTGGGTCTGTGTCGTCCGGTCACGGAGCGATCGGATTCTTCTGTCTTGGTCTTGTGGCACAGACATTCCTGTCTGTGTGCTTCGAGGGGCCGACCGCACAGACAGGAATGTCTGTGCCACAAGAGAATCCGTATCACTTGGGGCCGGGCGGCAGCAGGCCGCGGGGCAGTTCGCCAGCGCCGCGCGGGGCCGGGTCTTTGAGGTTCTGCTTCATCTGGTACCAGCCGAACTTGACGAACGCGGCGTGCCGCTTCTCCTCGGAGGTGAACGCGTACTGGCCGAACCCGGCGGGCGTGGGGTTGAAGTTCTGGTTCGGCTGCGTCTCGAACCCGTACTCCTTCATGTTCTGGCCGGCTTGTGTGAGCAGGTACGCGAAGGCCACGTCGCGCATCGTCACCGAGTGCATCTCCGGCTGACCGCCGCCGTTGATGTTCCGCTGGAACCACACCTGCGTGACCATCTCGTCGCTGTTCGCCGTGACGACCTTGTCCGGGTTCTCGCCCTTCTTGAACACGTCCGGGTAGTCACCTACCCGCACCTCGTTGCGAATGATCGCCCGGAGGAACCCGGCCTCTTCCTTGCCGCGCTGTTGGACCAGCATGTTGAGCGCCTGGCCCTTGGCGTACCCGATGTTGATGCCGCCGCCCATCAGCGCGGTGCGGCGGAGCAGCGGCGCGGCCTCGGGGAACTGCCGGAGGTTGGCGAGTTGGTGGACGAGTTGGGCCAGGTCCATCGGGTCGTGGCGGTTGGCGAGCCACTTGCCGACGATGAGCTTGTACGCGTCGGCGTGGGGTCCGCCGCCGCCGTTGATGGCCTGCTGGGAAGCGCCTTGTTGGAACAGCAGGACGCCGCTCACCTGTTGCCACTGGATGGTAGTTCGCGGGATGAACTCGTAGGGGATTTCGGACTCGGCGAACAGCACGGCGGCGATGTCGGCGAGGGTCGGCTGCTTGGGCTGACGGCCCGGCGTCCCGCCGCCGGGGAAGTTGTTCCGGTGCTGCATGTCGCTCCACAGCGTGTTGCGGCGGTCGGAAGCAGCGCGGCCGCCCTCGACGTTGCCCCGGTCCATCGCGGCGAACAGTTCCAGGTTGTACGGCGACTTGAGGATTTCGACGTACAACTCGCGCGCCTTCGGGGTGGCGCCGAGCGACTTGCGGAACGACTTGAGGCCGGGCAGGTCGTGGTCGAACTTGCTCTCTTTGTCTTCGAGGAAGGTGTCGATGCGGGCCTTCAGGTCGTCGGCCTCGGCCTTCGGCAGCAGCCGCGTGCTGCGCGAGCGGATTTCGGGGTCGGGGTCGGTGGTCGCGCCTTCGAGGACCGCCTGCTTCGCGGCGCGGCCCATCTTGGCGAGTTCGGCCTGCGCCTCCTCGCGCTCGCGGTAGCCCTCGCTGCCCATCCGCTTGACGAGTTCGCGCGCCTTGGACAACTCCTCCGGCGGCACGGTCAGGTCTTTCGGGTCCGGGGAGGCACCGAACGCCGGGACCACCGCGAACACGCCGCACACCAACAGCATCGCCCGAAGCCGGCTCATGAATTGCCCCTCAAACGCATGTTCGGATCGTTCGCGCATCCCGCGACACCTCAAGGATGACGCATCGCGGGGCCGGCGCCAACCACAATCCGGCGCGCCGACGCGCCCCGTTACAACATACGACGGCAACCGCACGCCCCGCGATTACTTCCCCTCGGACGATTTGATGCCCTCTTTCAACTGCCGCCAGCCGTACTTCATGAACGCCGCGGTCCGCTTCTCGTCGGCGATCCGGGCGTAGGAGTAGGAGAAGGTCGGAGTCTTGGGGAAGGCGTCGAAGCCATAGTCCTCCGGGTTCTGGCCGGTCATCACCAGGATGGCGGCGAGCGACGCGTCGCGCACCTCGATCGACTGGCGGACCTGCACGCCGTTCACCACCCGAATCGTGGTGGACAGCACCGATGCGTCGGAGAACGCCTTCTCGATGGCGGGCAGCTGGTCGGTCATCTTCAGGCGCACGATGGTGGCGAGCGCCAGCCCCTTGTAGACGCCCTGCGCGCCGGGCGCGTTGAGCAGCCGGACGGCCAGCCGGCCGGCGGCGTCGTTGTTCTGCGCGTTGTTCGCGATGTTCATCGCCGAGTACATCTCGATGGGGTCGGTGCGCGTGTCGAGCCACGCGTTCAGCACCGCCCGCAGCGCGGCCGATTTCTCGTCGGCGCCGTTGGCGCTCTGGAGAATGCCCGACGTCTGGATCACGTTCGTGAAGAGGTTGTTCCGGCCGCCGCCGCCCTTGAACGGCACCTGCGAGTCCACGAACATGATGACCGCCACCTCCATCGCCGTCACGGTCCGCGGGTTGGTGCCGGCGCGGCCGATGCGCACGTAGTACAGTTCTTGCTTCAGCGCGGCGACGGCCGAGCCGAGGTTGTCGGTGCCCGACCCGAGGGCGGCGAGCAGTTTGCGCCCGCCGGGGGCGTTGAGGAACTCGACGAACAGGTCGCGCGCGGCCTTGTCGCCGACGGCCCGGCCGGCCCACGTCCAGCCGAACATGCTCCAGTCGCCGCGGACCACGGACCGCAGCCGGTTCCAGCCGGGCAGTTCGTGTTCATACTTGCCGTCGGTGTCAGCCAGGAACGTGTCGAGCCGGGCCTTCATTTCGAGGGAAATCGCCCGCGACACCAGCGCGCGGGACCGGGCACGGACTTCGGGGTCCGGGTCGGTGTTGGCGCCGTCGAGCAGCGCGACGCGGGCGGTGCGGCCCATCGCGGCGAGGTCGCGCTCGGCGTCCTCGCGGTCGAGGAACGTCTCGCTGCCGAGCTTGCGCACGAGTTCGCGGGCCTTCGACAGTTCTTCCTGCGAAATCTCCAGCGACTTCGGGTCGGGCGACGGCGGGGCGGCCGTGGCGGGCACGGCGAGGCCGACGAGTATGGCGAATGTGAGACCGGCACGCAGCATGAGTAGCCCTCGGCAGCGTCGTGGAGAGGCGGAGGCAGTGGCGGCGGGTGAACCGGGAAGCGGCACTCGGGGCGAGCGGTGAACGTCCCGGCAGACTCGGCATTATATCGGTCAAACGGCCGCGCGGCGATTAGCGGCGGAATTTCTATTCTGAGGCGAGCGGGGGGCGTAAGCCCCTTGATGGTTGGAAGAATCAGGGGGCTGACGCCCCCCGCTCGCCTCAGCAGGATTCATGCCGGACGTTGACCCACTCGCAAACGTCGAAACCGCAATCCGCGATCGCGCGATGACCTACCCGCAGGCGACGGAAGAGTTCCCGTGGGGGCACCGCGCGATCAAGGTGAAGGCGAAAATCTTCGTCATCCTCGCGATGAACGACGGCGTGTTGTCGGTGACGATGAAACTACCGGATTCGGGCCGGTACGCGCTGACGCAGTCATACGCGCAGCCGACCGGCTACGGGCTGGGCAAGAGCGGTTGGGTGACCTGCGCCTTCCGCCCCGGCGACGACCCGCCGATGGACTTGTTAGAAGAATGGCTGGACGAGAGCTACCGGACAATCGCCCCGAAGAAACTGGTCCTGGCGCTGAACGCGCGGCTCGGCGGCGCCGAACCAATGATGGAAGCGCCGGTGCCGAAAGCGGTCGCGAAGCCGCAAGCGGCGAAGAAAGCGCGCAAGAAGAAGTGAACTGCCGCGCGTACAATTCCGGTATCCTCCCCCGCACTCGCCGGAGCCGCGTCATGGCGTTCGACCCAATCAAGTTGGCCGAAGACACCGAAGCGTTCTGCCAGGAGGTGCGCCCGGCCGAAGAACTCGCCTACGCGGAGCGGCAGTTCAACGATCAGGTGGTTCCGCTCGCGAAGAAGCACAACCTGCTCGGCATGAACGTCCACGAAGAGTACGGCGGGCGCGGCGCGGACGCGGTGAACTACTTCAAGGCGCTCACGCGCATCGGGCGCGAAGGCACCACGGTCCGGACGTTCTTCTCCGGTCACCTCAGCATCGGCGCGTACCCGATTCAGACGTGGGGCAGCGAAGCGCTCAAGCGGAAGTATCTGCCCGCGGCGGCGCGCGGCGAGAAGGTGCTCGCGTTCGGGTTGACCGAACCGGACGCCGGCAGCAACCCGCGCGAGATGACCACCACCTTCGAGAAGAAGGGCGATTCCTACGTCCTCAACGGCGTGAAGTACCTCATCTCCAACGGCGGCATCGCGCACGCGGTCGTCGCGTTCGGCTACCCGGTCGGGCAGGTCGGAACCGGGCGCATCTCGGCGTTCGTCGTGGACACCGACGCGAAGGGGTTCGAGGTCGAGAGCTTCGCCGCGAACGCGAAGATGGGAATGCCCACGTCCAACACCGCGATGTTCGAGATGCACGACGTGGTCGTGCCCGCGGAGAACCTCTTGGGCGCCGAGGGCGACGGGTTCCGCGTCGCGATGGGCACGCTGGTGAGCGGCCGGTTGAGCGTCGCGGCGGGCTGCTTGGGCGTGATCGAAGACTGCCTCGCGGAGGTGATCGAGTACGCGAAGGTGCGCAAGCAGCACGGCAAGGAGATCGCGCGGCACCAACTCGTTCAGGACCACATCGCGCACATCGAGATGGACCGCGTCGCGAGCGACGCGCTGCTCTTTCGCGCGGCCGAGATGAAGGACAAGTCCGCGGCGGCACCGGCCGACAAGGAGTTGATGCGGCAGGCGGACTTGCTCGCGGCGCAGGCGAAGTTCTTCGCGACGAACGCGGCGTGGGACGCGGCCGACCGTGCCGTGCAGGTGTTCGGCGGTCGCGGGTGGAGCACGCTGTACCGCCCCGGCCGGCACCTGACGGACGTGCGCGTGTGCCGCATCTACGAGGGCACCGACGAAATCTTGAAGTTGAAGATCGCCGCCGCCGTGCTGGGCAAAGAGTGGGAAGCGTTTAAGTAGTGGGCAGTGCCGAGTGGGCAGTGGGCAGAAAAACGAAAGCAGGAGTCAGGAAGCAGACTTCGTCTGCGTTCTGGCTCCTGCTTGTTCTCACCTGCCCACTGCTCACTGCCCACTGCTCACTAATTTCCCCATCACCTGCGCCATGATCCAGCGGTTCGCATCACCGAGCATGTCGGGGTGGGCGCGGTGGGAGGCAGCGTAGCGCGTGACGCGCACGGTCGCCCCGGCACGCGTCAGTGCGGTCGCGGCGCGGCGGGCTTCTGCCACCGGCACCACCGGGTTCGCGGTGCCGTGGCCGATCAGCACGCGCAACTTGTTCGCGCGCACCCGGCCCTTCGGCAACCGGCCGTTGAGCGCGACGACGCCGGCCACGCGATCGCCCATCTCCAGACCGAGACGGTACGCCGCGGTTGAACCTTCACCCACACCGACGAGGAACACGCGGTCGGCGTGAACGCTGAAGTGCTTCATCACGAACGCGAGTGCGGCCTTCGTCCCGCGATCCGGGGCGCCGTCGCCCCAGCCGAACGCCGGGCGGCCGTCGGAGCGAGCGCCGAGTTTCACCGACCCGCGAAGACACAGCACGATGTAGTTGCGGCGGCTCAGTTGCGGCACGAGCCGGGCCGCGTGTTCTTCGCACTCGCCCTCGGCGTGAAACAGCACGACGAGGGGATACGCGTACTTCGGCTGATAGTCGGTCGGCAGGTACACGCGCACCGGCCGGCCGGGCGCGCCGGGGACGGCGACCGGGTGGAACCCTTCGGCCGGGTGGTTGACGGCGCGGGTGATTTTCGGAGCCGGCATGGTCAACCCGATGATCCGGTGTGTGGCCGCGGCGGACCTGAGTCCCGGGGCCTTCGAGCGAACGGCCCCGATTCGGCGGGACCGCTCCAATTCGCGACAACTCTACGTTGGGTGCGGAACACATTCAAGCGGCTATCGCAGCCGAGTTGAGTCAAAATCACGCGATTCTCAGGTCCGCCGCCCGGTTACTCCGGCTGCGCTGTATGCAGTGGAATAGGAAACTTGGGTCGAGTCAACAGGCGGGTCAATGTGAGAAAGAGATTCTGTCCCGATTGATCCCTCCTGGCGCGGCGCATTCGCGCCAGGCGCATCGACTGGCGCATCCGCGCAGCGCGTCATAAACGGGAGCGACCCTGTCCGTCTTGATTTCTGTCCTCTCCCCTTGCGGGAGAGGGTGGCCGCGCTTCGCGGACGGGTGAGGGGTCGTTTCACACGCGAAGAGAGCTTCGCGTAATCCGTGGAACCGCTCACCCCTCACCCGTCGGCGAAGCGCCGACACCCTCTCCCGCAAGGGGAGAGGGCGAAACAAACCCATGTCACCACTCGCACTCACACTGCCGGAAGCAGCCCTTTGTCCTCCAGGTACTTCAGCACGAGTGCGACGCCCTGTTCGGTGGTCTGTACGCTCGCGTCGAAGGTCAGTTCCGGGTTCGCGGGCGGCTCGTAAGGGTCATCGACGCCGGTGAAGCTCATGCCCTGACCCGCCTCGACTGACGCCCGAGCTTGTTTGTACAGACCTTTGGGGTCGCGCGTCTCGCACGTCGCAATCGGCGTGTTCACGTAGACCTCGATGAACGGGATCATTCCCGTCTTGTTCTGCTCGTGTACCTTGCGGGCCGCGTCGCGGTCTTTGCGGTATGGGCTGATGAAACTGGTCAGTGCGAATAATCCGGCGTCCGCGAACAGCTTCGCGACCTCCCCGATGCGGCGGACGTTCTCCTCGCGGTCGGCCGCGGCGAACCCCAGCCCGAAGCGCTTCGCGGAGTCGTCGCTGTAGCCTCGCGTCTCGGTCAGCATTTTCGGCCCGGCGTTCAACCCGAGTCGGACGTTGTCGCCGTCGAGCGTGTAAGCCGGGTGCCCTCGCTGGATGAGTACCTGTTCGAGGGCCATCGCCAGTGTGGACTTGCCCGACCCCGACAGGCCGGTGAACCAGATGGTCGCGCCGGACTGCTTCAGGAACTTGGCCCGCTCCTCGCGGGTCACCGTGCCGGCGTGGAAGAAGATGTTGGACATCGTTCCAGTGTTCAGTGTTCAGTGTTCAGTGTTCAGTGTTCAGTCGGAGGGTTTGCTGCCTCCACATCCGGTACAGGTTACGGAGTCGGAAAGACTGAGTCAGCGCGGCGTTTCTGAACTGAACACTGAACACTGAACACTGGCCCTCAAGGGCCGGCGACGCGGAACTCGGCCGGCTGGCTCTTCACGGTGCGCCGGCCGGTGGGGTCGCTGAGTTGCACAGTCACCGTGTACACGCCCGGCGCGGGCGGCGCGGCGAAGATGTACAGCACGTGGAAGTCGTGTAGCGGCGACCGCGTGACCAACCGCTTCTCGAACTTCACCACGGGCACGCGTCGGTGGTCATCGGGGTCGATCTGCGCCACCACCTTGTCGTTCGCGTCGCGAATCTCGACGGCGGCGTGGACGTGCGTGAGGAACCCGTCGCCGGTCGGCTGGTTGCCGAGGTTGCGCAGTTCGAGGTACAACTGCACGCGCTCGTTGGGGCGGTACGGGTTGGCCTCCGGACGCGCCGCGAACCGGCCGAACCCCGCCACATCGCTACAGAACGCGACCTTCTCGATCTTCAGCGCCGCCCGCAGTTCCATCCGCGCCTCGGTGGTGCGCAGTTGTTCCAGCAGGGCGGCGACCGTCGCGGGATCGTTCGCAAGGTCCGCGGTTATGCCGCGGGCGAGGATCGGCAGCATCGCGAGCAGGAAGTCCTGCTGGTTCTTGTCCATCTTGCGGATGATCTCGATGGCCTGCTCCGGCCGGTTCTCGACGTAGGCGCGGACGGCGGCGAGCAGCAGCGGTTCGGGCGGCGGCGTGAGCGGCGGGAACGGCGCCGGCGGGCCGCCGACGAGCGACACCCCGCCCGGCGGGTTTGTGGGCGCGACGTTCGGATTCGGTTTTGGTGTTGCGGCGTTGTGGTTCGACGTGACCGGCGCGCCGGGGTTAGTCTTCTCGACCGTGCCGGGCGCCTTCGGCAGCTTCGGTAGCGTGTCGAATTCCGTCCCCGACGGCGGCGCTTTCGCCGCGGCCTTCGCGCGCGATTCGAGGTCCGCGCGCTGTTCGGGCGAGGTGATGGGCGTGGGCTTCGGCCCGACCTCCGCGTTAAAGCTGAGGCACGCCGGGAGCGTGAGCGCGAACATCGCGGCGAGCGTGAGAAGCGACCGGCGACCGGGCATCCGTGACCCTCGAACAACCCGCGCGGGATGCCGCGGGCCGGCTCTCATAACGAGAGAAGGTCGCGGCGCCAAGTCACTTCTTGATCGGTGAACCGAGTTCGGACCGCTGCCCATTGCTTCCGCCCGCGCGCGGGCACACAATACCCACTCCTCTCATTCATCGCACTTGCACCATTCGGAGTTGCCCCAATGCCGCCGCGCGTCCCCGTCTCGCGCTTCCTCGTGACCGCCGCGCTCGGCGGGTTGTGTCTCCTTCTCCTTCGCTCCGACGCGAGTACCGCGGAAGTCGCGCCGCCGCCGCACGCGCCCGCGGCAGGCACGGATCGCTTTCTGCTCGCGGAGGTCAAGGCGCGGTCCGAGATCATGAAGAACCTGGAGTACCTCTCCGACCGCATCGGCGGCCGTCTCACCGGCTCCGCGAACCTGGAGAAGGCGAACAGGTGGACCGCCGAGAAGATGAAGGACTACGGCCTGGAGAACGTGCGCCTGGAGCCGTGGGAGGTTCCTTACGGTTGGGAACGCGGCAAGGCCGAGATGAAGTTGATCGAGCCGAACACCGGGCGCACGCTGTTGATCGCGTCGCGCGGGTGGGTGCCCGGCACGAAGGGCAAGGTGACCGGTGACGTGGTGCTGCTCAAGGCGCGCAACAAGGCCGACCTGCAAGCCTACAAGGGCAAGCTGAAGAACGCGGTGGTGCTGCTGTCCGCGCCCGCGAACGTACGCCCGGTCATCGACCCGCCCACGCCCAAGAAAGACCCGCCGAAGACTGAGCCGAAGAAGGACGAACCCAAGAAGGACGCAAGCGAGGATGTCGGCGGCGGGTCGTGGCTCCGCGACGAACTTCAACCGGGGGCCAATTTCCTCGCGGAGTTGCTCGCGTTCGCGAAGGAAGAAGGGGCCGCGTGCGAGGTGACCGATTCCGGTAAGCCGCACGGGCTACTCGTCACCACAGGCGGGTGGGGCCGGCGCGACCGCGCCGAGGCCGAGGGCGGACTGGCGCGCGTGTTCATGGCGCACGAACACTACGCCCTCCTGTACCGGCTCGCGTCGCGCGAGAAGGACGTGACGCGCGTCGAAGTGGAGATCGAGAACAAGTTCATCCCCGGCCCGGTCGTCGTTTACAACACGATCGGCGAGGTTCGCGGAAGCGAAAAGCCGGACGAAATCGTCGTGGTCGGCGCGCACCTCGACTCGTGGGAGTTGGCGAGCGGCACCACCGACAACGGCACCGGCAGTTGCATCGTGCTGGAGACGGGGCGTGCCGTCGCGATGCTCGCGAAGAGCGGCCAGCGGCCGAAGCGCACCATCCGCTTCTGCCTGTTCAGCGGCGAGGAACAGGGCTTGTACGGGTCGAGGAAGTACGTGGAGAAGTACAAGGCCGACATGCCGAAGCACTCGGTCGCGCTGGTCCACGACACCGGCACGGGCCAGGTGTTCGGGTTCGGCACGCAGGGGCGCAAGGGCATCATCCCGCTGCTGGAGCCGCACCTGGAATCGCTGAAGGCATTGGACGGGTGGAAGGGGCTGGACAGCGGCGGCATTCGCGGCACCGACCACGAGGCGTTCGAGGGCGTCGGCGTGCCGGGGTTCGCGTGCCGGCAGGACATGGCCGAGTACCGGCTGACGCACCACACGCAGAGCGACACGTTCGACAAGGCGAAGGAGCCGAACCTGATCCAGGGCGCGCAGGTGATGGCCGTGACCGCGGTGCGCATCGCCAACCTGCCGGACCTGCTCCCGCGCAAGTGAGTGAGATCAGGAGAAGAAGCTCACGCAAAGGCGCAGAGACGCAAAGAAGACAAGGAAGATTGAGTTCTTTAAGAACTGTTTTCTCTCTTGCCTTCTTTGCGTCTTTGCGTCTTTGCGTGAGCTTCTTCTCCTGAGCGGTGAACCCTCTGGAGCCTTTCCCATGCCCACCGTTGCCGAGTTCGCCGCGTACCTGGAGCGGTTCGCCCCGTGCGGCACCGCCGCCGACTGGGACAACGTCGGCCTGTTGCTCGGCGACCCGGCTTCGCCCGTCGCGCGCGTGATGACGTGCCTTACGCTCACGCCGGATGTGGCCGAAGAAGCCGTGCGCGAAGGCGCGAACCTCGTCGTTTCGCACCACCCGATCCTCTTTCGCGGCGCGAAGAAGCTCACGCCGAACACGCCCGACGGCCAGGCGGTGCGGCCACTGGCGCGGGCCGGCGTCGCGGTGTATTCGCCGCACACCGCGTTCGACAACTGTGCCGGCGGGATCAACGACATGCTGTGCGCCCGCCTCGGCATCGCGGACGCGGTGCCTCTTCGACCGCGCGAGTCGCGGCGGCAGTGTAAGCTCGTCGTGTACGTCCCCGACGCGGACTTGTCGAAGCTCTCCGATACGCTGTTTGCAATGGGCGCGGGGGTGATAGGCCAGTACCGCGAGTGCAGCTTCCGGCTCGCGGGCACCGGCACGTTCTACGGCACCGATTCGACAAACCCCGTTGTGGGGCAAAAGGGCCGGCGTGAAGAAGTTGCTGAGTGGCGTCTGGAAGTCGTCGTACCGGAGGCACTGGTTTCGAGCGCGGTCGCGGCGATGCGGAAGGTCCACAGTTACGAGGAACCCGCGTTCGACGTGTACCCGCTGAAGCCCAATACCAGCGGCGGCGAAGGGCGCATTGGCTCACTTGAGGCCGATACCACACTGGGCGAACTGGCGCGGCGCGTGAAGACCGCGTTGAGCGCGAACGCGGTGCAGATCGTGGGCGACGCGAACCGCCCGGTGCGCACGGTGGCGGTCGCGTGCGGCGCGGCCGGCGAGTTCCTGACCGACGCGACCAAGCGCGGCGCCGACGTGTTCCTCACCGGCGAAGTGCGGTTCCACGACGCGCTGGCCTCGCGCGGCGCGAACGTCGCGCTGATCCTGCCGGGCCACTACGCGACCGAGCGGCCCGCGGTCGAAGACTTGGCCGCGAAGCTCGCCGCCGACTGGCCGACCGTGACCGCGTGGGCCAGCCGCGCCGAGCGCGACCCACTTGAGAGCGCGGAGTTCGGAGCGCGGAACGCGGAGTGAAGAGAATGAAGAGAGCGTAGGCAAAAGCGAAGTCGGGCGCGATCTTTGGTTCTTGTCTTCATTCTCCTCACTCCGCGTTCCGCGCTCCGAACTCCGCGCTCTCAAGAGGTTGACTTCTCCAGCGCGCGACGCTATCACCCCGCGACCACGCAAGGACGCGGTGGGGGAACGTCGAATGAGTGTGCGCCGATTGTTGATCGCGATGCTGATGGTGTGCGGGCTGTGCGTGTGGGGGTTCGCGCGCTCCGGCGACGAACCCGCGGCGCACGGCGCCGGCCGCGAGACGGCCGAGGACGACGGCAACAACCACGACGGGGCCGCCGCCCGCTACCGCGCCAACCAGAACCGCAACTGGCGACAGGTCGCCATCGGTTCGACCACCACACACTGAACGCTCGCACTTCGCTGCGGCTGGTATCATGACGTGGGGTAACTCCGCGTCACGAGCCGGTTCCGCACATGGCACTCATCCACATCGACCCGGTTCCGCCGCGGTGTTCGCCCGGCGTCGTGCTGTCGTTCGTCTGCACCGGCGGAAAGATCGACAGCAAGCACATCGGGAAGATCGCGTTCGTCGGCCGCGGCGCGACCGTCGAAGTGCCGGACGCAAAAGCCGCCGCGATCGTGACCGCGCTCGACGGCGCCACGCTTCAAGACAAGCCGGTGCGGGTGCGCTTCGCGGGCAAGGGCGACTTCACCAACGCGGACCACTTCGGCAACCTCTCCAACTTGCTCGACCTCGAAGCCAAAGCCGAACAGGAAGAAGCCCGCCGCCGCGCGCAAGCGGAAGAAGGTTCGGCCGTGGGCGACGGCGCCACGCTCACGCGACTGGTGCTGCGCGATTCGGAGTTCGGCCTGGGCGGGCGGTTGCTCCTGACGTTCGGCCGCAAGACGCTGAACGAACCGCTTCCGCCGTCGCGCCTCGGTCCGGGTTCGCCGGTGGTGCTGAGCCAGACGAACGTGAACCGCCGGATGCCGTCGTATCGCGGCGTAATCTACGACCGCGACGCCGCGACCATCGGTGTCGCCATCGACCCGCCGGACGACGACCTGCCCGACGAAGCCGTTTGGCGTCTCGACCTTTCGCCGGACGAAGTATCGCGCTTGCGCCAGCAAGACGCGCTCCGCCGCGCCGCGAGCGCGAGTGGGGATAGACTCGCGGAGCTACGCGAAGTCTTGCTTGGGCGAGCGGGGGGCGTAAGCCCCCTGTTAGAAACAACACCACCCATTCACGACGGCGAAGTGAATGACAGTGCTTCAACAGGGGGCTTACGCCCCCCGCTCGCCTCGAACCTCAACGAACCCCAACAGGCCGCGGTCGCGTTCGCGCTCGCCGCGAAGGACTTCGCGATCATCCACGGCCCGCCGGGCACGGGCAAAACCACCACCGTCGTCGAGTTCATCCGCGCGGCAGTGGCGAACGGCGACACGGTACTCGCGTGCGCGCCGAGCAACCACGCAGTCGATAACCTGCTCGAAAAGCTGCTCGCGGCCGACGAACTCCCGGTGCGGCTCGGCCACCCGGCCCGCGTGATGCCGGAGCTTCGCGCGCGGGCAATCGACATCCTCGCGGAGAAGCACCCCGACGCGCGGCAGGCGCGCAAGGTCGCACGCGACGCGTTCGCGCTGTTCCGCCAAGCGGACAAGTGGACGAAGGAAAGACCGCAGCCGGGCGAGAAGGCCGCCCTCCGGCGCGAAGCACGCGACATGCTCTCCGAAGTCCGCAAGCTCCAGGCGCTCGCCATCGAGCGCGTGCTGGACGAAGCCAAAATCATCTGCGCCACGCTCACCGGCCTCGACAGCCAACTGCTCGGTCAGCGGCGGTTCGATGTGGTCGTGATTGACGAGGCGTGTCAGTCCACCGAACCGACGAACTGGGTGCCGCTGCTGCGCGCGAACAAGCTCATCCTCGCGGGCGATCATTGCCAGTTACCGCCCACGATCATCTCGCCGGAAGCCGCCGAACGCGGGCTTTCGGTCAGCCTCATGGAACGGCTCGTCGCGCGGTTCGGTGCAAGCGCATCGCGCTTGCTCACCGTTCAGCACCGTATGAACAGCGCGATCATGGGCTTCTCGAACGCGGAGTTCTACGACGGAAACCTCATCTCGCACGAGAGCGTCGCGACGCACCGCCTCTGCGACCTACCGGGCGTGACCGCGGAACCGCTCACGGAACTGCCGGTGCAGTTCATCGACACGGCGGGCGCGAGCTACGACGAGGAACTCGAAGAAGACACCGGCAGTCGGCGGAACGTGCAAGAGGCTTCACTGGCCGTCAAGAAGGTCCGCCTGCTGCTCGCGGCGGGTGTACTGCCTTCGCAGATCGGGGTCATCACGCCATACCGGGCGCAGGTGCGGTTGCTCCGCGAACGGCTCGCGAACGTGGACGGTCTGGAGATCGACAGCGTGGACGGCTTCCAGGGTCGCGAGAAGGAAGCGATTGTCGTTTCGCTGGTGCGGTCGAACAACGAAGGCGAAATCGGCTTCCTCGCGGACACGCGGCGCACGAACGTGGCGCTCACGCGTGCCCGCCGCAAGTTGCTCGTCATCGGCGACAGCGCCACGCTCGCGAACGACCCGTTCTACCAGCGGATGCTAACGTACTTTGAAGACATCGGCGCATCGAGTAGCGTGTGGGAAGAAGTGGAGTAACGCGAACATGCACCCCGAAGCCGATGCGTTCCTGGACGCGATCTTCGACCACCCGGACGACGACACGGTCCGCCTCGTCTACGCCGACTGGCTGGAGGAGCACGGTCAGGGGAACTACGCGCAGTTCATCCGGTTGCAGTGCGCCGCGGCCCGCGAGAAGCTGTGGAGCGACGAAGCGAACCGCCTCTGGGAAGAGATCGGCCGCGTGTGGACGCGGCTCGATGCGGAGTGGTGGCCCGCGACGCGGGACGTGTGGGGAGACGAATATTCAGACGGCGTGTTGCTTGATGCGATTCACTTCGAGCGCGGGCTGTTGCGTATCCATGTACCGATTAACACTTTCCACATCGAACGTTACCCGGACTGTTGGGTTTGGTTACCGAGTTGCGAAGTTTGGTTGTCGGACATCAACGATCTTGAACGACTCGCGAGTATGCCAATCGCACGAAGGCTGAGGAGTGTGGGCCTAGCTTCAACATCCGCGCGCGGCGTGCCCACAAACGAACTCAATACTTGCCTGACTCTCTTCGTGCGCTCCGAATTTACGCGAAAGGTTCGCGTACTCGACCTCACTGCCGTCCACTTGCGAAAGCAGATGGTTCAGTCGCTCATGCGCGAGAAATCGCTTCCGGGGTTGGAAGAACTCCGGGTGACATTCGGGCGCCGCTCGGATTGCTACCCGGAGGAGACAATAAAGCAACTCGAAGAGCGATACGAACGCGTCGTCTGGGAGTGACACCGCGTTGTCACTTCGCGAGTTGCTCGCGGAGCCAGCCGGGTTTGTTCGTCGTGATGCTCTCCGCGCCGGCCGCGATCATCTTCTTCGCCAACTCCACGTCATCGACCGTCCACACGTACAGCTTCAACCCCGCGTCCTTCACCTTCTTGCCGAACGCCGCGTCCAGAACCGCGGGCGTCGCGGAGAGGTCGAGGCCGTCGGCCTTGATCTCCTTCGCCTTCGCGATCAACTCCTCCGCGGTCTTCGGCTTCTTACCGCTCAGGCTCACGAGCCACAGCGACTGAAGGTCCGGGCAAGCCCTCTTCGTGGCCGCGATCACGTCCGCGTTGAACGCGATCACGCACGTTTGCTCCGGCTTCAGCTTGCTCGCCTTGATGACGCGATCCATCTCTGGCACTGCTTCCGGACCGCACTTCACCTCGATGAAGACCCGCTTGCCGTCGGGCACGGTCGCGAGCATTTCGTCCAGCGTCGGCAGCTTCTCGCCGGCCCACTTCGCGCCCTTCCACTTCCCCGCGTCAAGCTCCCGCAGTTCCTTCAGCGTCGAATCCGCGACCTTCAAATCGGTGCCCGCCGTGCGCTTCGTCGTCGCGTCGTGGATCACGACGAGCTTGCCGTCCTTCGTCAGATAGATGTCGAACTCGGAAGCGTCGGCCTTCTGCTCCCACGCGAGTTTGATCGCGGCGACGGTGTTCTCCGGCGCGTCGAACGACGCCCCGCGGTGGCCGACGATCTCCACCTTCGGTTCGGCGGCACCAGCGATGCCTGTAGCAAGTAGGGTCATGAGCGCGGCGAGTGTTCGGGTCATGTGCGGCTCCGTTAGCAGTGGTCGCGGTGATCGTTGTATGTTTCGAGTAAGATTGAAGGAACTCACCGACCCTCGCGGCGAAACCACATGCCCCATTCCGTGCTCATCATCGACGACGAGGAACCGATCGCGTGGGCGCTGCGGCGTGCGTTCGAGCGCGAGAAGTACCGGGTCGAAGTGGCCGCGACCGCCGAAGACGGACTCGCGAAGGCGAAGAAGAATCCGCCGGATGTCATCTTCCTGGACGTGCGGTTGCCCGGCATGGACGGCCTCACCGCGCTCAACGAACTGAAGAAGGTTGCGCCGGGCGCGGCGGTGGTGGTCATCACGGCGCACGGGAACCTGAACACCGCGGTGAAGGCCGTCGAGGGCGGCGCGTTCGACTACCTCGCGAAGCCGTTCGATCTGGCGCAGGCGCTCGACGCGGTGAAGCGGGCACTCGCTCAACGTGGAGAAGAAACAGGGGGCTTACGCCCCCCGCTCGCCGAAGTGGACAACAGCCCCGACGCGATCATCGGGCGCAGCCCCGCGATGCAGACCGTGTTCAAGCGCATCGCGCTCGTCGCGCCGACGACCGCGTGTGTCCTCATCACCGGCGAGAGCGGCACCGGCAAGGAACTCGTCGCCCGCGCGGTCCACGCGAACAGCCCGCGGCGCGGCAAGCCGCTCATCGCGGCGCACGTCGCGGCGTACAACCCGAACCTCGTGGAGAGCGAGTTGTTCGGCCACGTGAAAGGCGCGTTCACCGGTGCGGAAAAGGCGCGCGACGGCCTGCTGAAACTCGCCGACGGCGGCACCGTGTTCCTCGACGAACTCGCCGACATCCCGCTGCCGGTGCAGGCGAAGTTGCTCCGCGTCCTCGAGCGCCAGGAAGTGCAACCGGTCGGCGGGAGTGAGTCGCAACTCGTTGACGTGCGCATCGTCTCCGCGACGCACGCCGACCTGTCCACTTCCGTGCGCGAGGGCACGTTCCGGCACGACCTGTTCTTCCGGCTGAACGTGTACCCCATCCATTTGCCGCCGCTGCGCGACCGCAGGGACGACATCCCGGTGTTGGCGGAACACTTCCTGCGCAAGTTCGGCGTGGCGAATCCCGGCGCGGTGCCCGCGGACACGCTCGCGTTCCTGAAGGCGCGGCCGTGGCCGGGCAACGTGCGCGAACTCCGCAACGCGCTCGAACACGCGGGCATCGAAGCGCGCGGAGCCGCGCTACGACCAGAACACTTCCCCGAACCGAGCACCGCGACCGGCCCCGCTTCGACCGTCGAGCGCCTGCGGTCGCTAGTCGCGGAGTGGGTGCGCGAGCAGGTGCAAGCGTTCGGCGACCGCGAGCCGACCGACCTTCACTTGAAGCTGTTCGACGCCGTGGAACCGGCCGTGCTGGATGAGGTGCTCCGTCAGGTGGACGGCAACCGGCTGGTCGCGGCCCGCTGGCTGGGCTTGGCACGCGCCACCGTGCGGAAACTGATCCGCAAGTACCACCCCGAGAGCGCCGAACCCGACGGGGATGAATAACAGAAGAGAAGAAAAGAGCCGCAGATGACGCAGAAGGACGCAGATTAAAGCCAAGAGACAGAGTTCTTCAAAACACTCCTGTCTTCTGTCTTGATCTGCGTCCCTCTGCGTCATCTGCGGCTCTTCTGCTTTCATGTGTTGATTCGTCCCTGCCGCGCTGTTCCAATCCATTGCTTCGCCATTCACGAGGAATCTTCATGCGCCGCGCGTTTGTTTTGTGCCTCTTCGTCGCCGCCGTCGGGCGGTTGTCTGCCGCGCCGCCGGAACGCACGCACGACATCGTTCCCACTGACTACGCGAGCGTGAACGCCATCACCGAAATCGCCCTCTCGCCCGACGGCAAGCAGGTCGCGTACTGCCTCGCCACGTGGGACAAGAAATCCGACAAACGCGCGACGGAACTGTGGGTCGTGGGCACCGACGGCAAGGGCAAGCCGAGGCAGCTCACCACCGACCGCGCCAACGACCGGCACCCGAAATGGAGCGGCGACGGGAAGGCGGTGTACGTCGTGTCGAACCGCGGCGCGAAGGCGAAGACGCAGGTGTGGAAGGTGCCGCTCGACGGCAAGCCGGAAGCGATCACGGACCTGAAGAACGGCATCGTCGGCTTCGACTACGCCCCGAAAGCCGACTTGGTTTTCTTCACCGTGGATGAGACCACAACTGACGACGACGACTTCAGCGCGATTCGCAAGAAGTTCGACAAGATCGAATACGGCCACGGCTCGCGCACCGTCAGCGTGCTGATGTCGATCAGGAATCCGGGTTCAATTCCCAAACTGATCGTCAACGACAAGCGTTACATCCGCGAGTTCGCGGTCACGGCCGACGGCAAGAAGGTCGCGATGGTTACCGCCATCGACGACACAGTGATTAAGTCGGAAGGCGAGTCGCGTGTGGACGTGTGGGAGGACGGCAAGATCACCACCCCGCCGACGGACGTGTACCGCAAGAAGGCCGCGAGTCCGTATGCGTGGCTCGAAGGTCTCGCGTGGAATCCGGACGGCACCCGCTTCGCCTTCTGCGCGATTTTCGACGCGTACCCCGCGGAGATCATCATCGGAGAATTGAAGGGCGCGAACTGGAGTACCAAGAAGCTGAAACGCAACGAGGGGTTTCAGGTACGCGGCTACGGCTCTCCGCTACAGTGGCGATCAAGCGAATTCGTAACCTACCTGGGCGACAAAGACGGCTCGGTTGGAATCGTCGAGCACAGCGTCGTCGAGAGAGAATGGCGCTCGGAGTCCTACAACCCAGGTGCAGTTGTTTACGCCTACGCCCCTTATCCCAGCGATAACGAAGAGAAGAGCGGTTCGGGTGTTTCCGTCGTCGGGTCGGGTGAGAACTTCCCTAAACTGTACCTCCGCCGGAATAAAAAAGAACCACTCGTGGACCCCAACCCGCACACCGAGAGCTGGAAGTTCCCCACCGTCGAACACGTCACCTGGAAGGCACCGGACGGCGTGAGCGTTGGCGGGCCGCTCGAACTGCCGCACGGCTGGAAGAAGGGCGACAAGCCGCTGCCGCTGGTCGTCGCGATCCACGGCGGGCCGACCACCGCCAGTTACAACGATCAGCGATTCGACCCGCACAACGGCCGGCTCTACTTCGCCGCGAAAGGCTACGCGGTGCTGTGCCCCAACTACCGCGGGTCCACCGGCTACGGCGACAAGTTCGTCACCGACCTCGTCGGCAACGAGAACGACATCGAGGTGAAGGACATCGTCGCGGGGATTCAACACCTCATCAAAGAGGGCATCGCGGACCCGGAGCGGATCGCCGTCATGGGCTGGAGCAACGGCGGCTACCTCACGAACTGCCTCATCGCGATGAAGAACCCGGCGGTGAAGATCAAGGCCGCGAGCAGCGGCGCCGGCATCCTCGATACGGTTGCGGAGTGGGGCTTCAACGACGAACCCGCGTACCCCATCGTGTTCAAGAAGGGGCTACCGTGGGAACAACCGGACATCTACCGCAAGACCTCGCCGATCTACGGCATCGGCAATGTGACGACGCCGACGCTCATTCACGTCGGCGGGAACGACGACCGCTGCCCGCCGGGGCACAGCCGCATGTTGTACCGCGCGCTGAAGGAGTACAAGAAGGTGCCGACGGAGCTGTGCGTGTACCCCGGTCAGCCGCACGGACTCGGCACGCTGTCGTTCCGCACAGCGAAGATGGAATGGGATCTCGCGTGGTTCGAGAAGTATCTGAAGAAGTGAGTTGGTGAACCGCGACCGTAAGGGAGCGGGTGGACGGGTGAGGCGAACTCCACCCGCTCCCTTACGGTCGCGGTTCACCCTTCCGCAACGTCAGTACCAGCAACCCGACGCCGACGAGCGCACTTAACACCGAGCCGAGCAGGATGCCGACCTTCGCGTCGGCCAGCAGGTGCGGCTCGCCCGCGAACGCCAGACCCGCGACGAACAGCGACATCGTGAACCCGATGCCCGCGAGGAACCCGCCGCCGAGCAATACCGGCCACGTCACGCCCTGCGGTAACTTCGCGATACCACACTTCACCGCGGCGAAGGCGAACAGCATCACGCCGACGGGTTTGCCCAGGAACAGCGCCAGCATCACCGCGACCGACACCGGCTCCGCGACCATCTTCACGTCGATGTGAACCCCCGCGTTCGCCAGCGCGAACAGCGGCATGATGGCGAACCCCACCCACGGGTGCAGGCGGTGTTCGAGCCGTTCCAGCGGCGACACGCTCTCCCTCGCGGCGAACGCCATCATCTCCAACTCGTCCGCGTCCGGGTTGTCGTCGGCGTCCTCGATTCGCGCCTTCAGGTCCGTCAGTGAGAGCCGCAAGGCGTCGCGCCCGACCCACACGTCCGACGGCGTGAGTAGCCCGAGCATGACGCCCGCGACCGTCGGGTGAACGCCGGACTTGTACACCGCCAACCAGATGCCCGCACCCACGAGCGCGTACACCGGCACCGAGCGCACGCCGACCTCGTTCAGGATGCGCACGAGCGCGAACCCGCCGGCCGCGAGCAGCAGCATG
>CANLGS010000001.1 GCA_947490035.1 Gemmataceae bacterium | reverse complement strand
TTCGACTGGACCTACACCGGCAAGCCCCTCCAAAAGAACCGCCGAGCCAACTTCGTCCCGCCGCACCGCCGCGTCAAACCACGAAACCTACACAAACCACAAAGCCTTGCCACCTGATGAAATGTTGGATGCGAGTTGTGGCACTAGCCTTCGTGCAGGCCGCGCCTTCACCGGCCCTTCACGTCAATCGGGCTAGACGCGACTTCGCTCTGCGATACGATATAATATTGCTTCCGCCTGTGGGAATGGGTCTCGAAGTCACGAACCCGTTCCCCGTCCACGGCGTCTAACTTCTCAGCCGCCCGCGCGGGCGGTGGTTTCCCCTTTTCCGTATCGGAAGGAGCCGGTTAAACACCCCGGCCGCAACGACGATGCTCGACAAAGTACGCAACATCGGGATCATGGCCCACGTGGACGCCGGCAAGACCACCACGACGGAGAAGATCCTGTACTACAGCGGCACCAAGCACAAGGTCGGCGACGTCGACGACGGGGACACCACCACCGACTTCGACCCGCTGGAGCGGGCCAAGGGCATCACGATCAACTCGGCGGCCGTGTCCATCGACTGGGCCGACCGCACCGGCGACCCCATCGCCATCAACATCATCGACACCCCCGGCCACGTGGACTTCACCGCCGAGGTCGAGCGGTCCCTGCGCGTCCTCGACGGCGCCGTCGGCGTGTTCTGCGCCAAGGGCGGCGTGGCGGTGCAGTCCGGCACCGTGTGGCGCCAGGCCGCCAAGTACAAGGTGCCCCGCCTGGCCTACGTGAACAAGCTCGACCGCATGGGCGCGGACTTCTGGGGCTGCGTCGAGCAGATGAAGACCAAGCTGGGGGCGACCCCGGTCGTGGTCACCATTCCCGCCGGCCAGGACTCGGCGCTGGAGGGCATCATCGACCTGATCACGATGAAGCTCGTCACGCGCGACATGAACGACAAGACGTACCGCAAGTTCTTCACCACCGACGTGCCGGAGAAGTACCTCGCGGAAGCGCAGTTGCGCCGCGAGCAGATGCTCGACGGCGTCTCGGTGGCGTCCGACGAGATCACGGGACTCATACTCGACGGGAAGGACGTGCCCGACGAGATGATCCGCGCGGCGCTCCGCAAGGGGACGCTGGGCAACCTCTTCACGCCCGTGCATTGCGGCAGCAGCAAGCACTTCCACGGGGTGCAGCAGTTGCTCGACCTCGTCGTGGACTGCATGCCCAGCCCGCTGGACCGGCCGCCGGTGGACGGCGTCCACCCGAAGACCAAGGAGGCGCTGCTCCGCAAGCCGGACGCGTCCGAGCCGATGAGCGCGCTGGCGTTCAAGACGGTCGCGGAGGTGAACGGCGACCTCGTGTACATTCGCGTGTACTCCGGCGAGATGCGGCCGGGCGAGACGTACACGAACACGACGAACGGCAAGAAGGAGCGCATCGCGCGGTTCTACCGCATGATGGGCGACAAGCGCGTCTCGCTGGAGAAGGCCGGCCCCGGCGACATCGTCGCGGCGATGGGCCTGTCGGAGACGTACACGGGCAACACCCTGTCCGACCCCGACGAGCCGATTGCGCTCGAAGCCATCCAGTTCCCGAAGCCGGTCGTCGCCCAGTCGCTGACGTTCAGCAAGTTGCTGGACAGCGGCAAGGTGGGCGAGTCGCTCAACCGCCTCGTGCGCGACGACCCGACGCTGAAAACGCACACCGACGACGAGACGAAGGACACCATCCTGTCCGGGATGGGCGAGTTGCACCTGGAAATCTCCGTCGAGAAGCTGAAGCGCGCGGTGGGCGTGCCGCTGGACGACATCAAGTCGATCACGCTGGGCCGGCCGCGGGTGGCGTACCGCCAGTGCCTCGCGCGGACGGTGGACTTCGAGTACAAGTTCCAGAAGCAGACCGGCGGTCGCGGCAAGTTCGCGGTGATCTCGGTGAAGTACACGCCGCTGACGCCGGAGCAGATCGCCGAGAAGGTCGCGGAGATCGAGGAGCTGGGCGACCCGAAGGTGAAGCCGGACCCGAACAACGTCTACTTCGTGAACGGCATCACCCAGGGGTCGATCTCGAAGGAGTACATCCCGTCGGTGGAGGAAGGTCTCCGCGAGGAAGCGAAGAAGGGGTACAAGTACCCGTTCCCGTTCGTGGACCTGGAGTTCACCCTGCACTTCGGGAAGATGCACGACGTGGACTCGTCGCAGGACGCGTTCTTCCTGTGTGCCCGCGAAGCGTTCCGCGTCGCCCAGGAAAAGGGCGGGATCGAATTGCGCGAGCCGATCATGAAGATCGTGGTGATCTCGCCCAAGGAGTACCAGGGCCAGATTTCGGGCAACATCAGCTCGAAGCGCGGGCTGATCGAGGAGACGAGCGAGGACAAGGGCATCGCGCAGGTGGTGGCGAAGGTGCCGTTGGCGAACCTGTTCGGGTACACCAACGACCTGCGTTCGGCCACGAAGGGCCAGGCGAGCTTCTCGATGGAGTTCAGCCACTACGCCTCGGTGCCGGTGGAACTGGCCGACCTGCCGAAGCCCGACGCGAAGAAGTAACCGCGCCGTGGCACCGGTCTCCTGACCGGTGAGCGTGGCGAGCGGAGGAGGTGTGCGATGTCCCCGGAATCACTGCGAGAGATGTTGGAACGCCGGCCGTTCCTCCCGTTCCGGTTGCACCTGAGCGACGGCCGGCATTTCGTCATCAGCCGGCCGGAGTTGGTGTTCATCGGCGGTTCGATGCCGGTCATCGGCCTCGTCCGCGACGTGGCGAGTGAGTTCTGGGACGAGCCGGTGACCGTGGCGAACCGGCACATCACGGGTCTGGAGCCGATCGTCGAAGCGGCGACCGCGAACTGACAACCAGGTAACCCCGGCACGAACCGGCGGCCTCGAAAGGGGCCGCCGGTTCTTTTTTGCGCGCGTCGCGGGTACAGTGGGAACAGGAGGTGTGACATGAACGCGACCGACCCGACCGTGATCGACCCGCCCGCGACGACAACGCCGCCACCGGCCCCCGCGCCGACCGCGGACTTGATGTCCGAGCCGACGTTCGAGGAGTGTATCGAAGAGCGGAACCGGTATGACAACGACCTGACCGCCGGGCGGTTGTCGTTCGCGGGCATTCCCGAAGGGCACCACGTCGCCTATTTCGGCGGGCGCATCATCGACCACGACGCCGATTACATGACGCTCCAGGCACGGGCCGCGCAAGCGGCCGGCGTTCACTGGGCGCGGCTCGTTATCAATTATCCCTGGATGTGGTAACTGCGGAGACGCCCATGCCCGCGTTCGACCTGATCGTTCGGCCGCTCCCAGTCGGGGCGCCACCCGGAGAATTGATCCTCGATCCACCGGTGCCGGGTTTGAACCGCGTGTTGCTGCGCCGGTTGGTCTGTAGGTTGCGGGTACCGCCCGTTCCCGGTGCTTACGACGCTGTTCTCGACACCGGCGCGCCGCTGACCATCTTCCCTCGCGATCTGTGGCACCACCAATTCAAGTGGCAAGTCGGGCGAGATTACGACGAACTCTCCGTTGCCGGTATCGGTTCGACGCTGACCGGGCAGGTTCTCGGCTACCGCTACTCGTTCCGTCTGGCGCGGCTGCGCGTGCCGGTGGAACTCGCGGGTCGTGACCCGAAGGGCGAGCGACTGCGGCTCGATTCCTTGGTGTGTCAGCTCGCGGAAGCCGGCGGGCCGCCGTTCGTGCTGCTCGGTTTGTGGGGCGGCGCGTTCACCAGTCGGCGGCTCGCGGTCGAACCGCTCCCGAACTCCGACGACATCTCCGCGCGGCTGGAGTTCTGAGGCTGTTGGCGCTGAGCACCGAAGTGGTGGCACGGGTTGAGACGGCTGTGCGGTCCGGTCACGCGGTCAGGTGAGGGAGGCGAGGCGCGTGACCGTCTTGATCTCGTGGATGCGGAACGCCCACGCGCTATCCCCGTCGATCGTGCTCGCGTCGATCCGGCGGAGCAACACTTCCGGCGGCGGGCAATCCTGCTCCTCGTAAGACGGTCGCCACACCTTACTGACTTCGAGCCAGTGTTTCCACGGCTCTGGGTTGCGGTAGATTTCGCGCGCGATGTCCAGGCGGCATTCCGCCTCGAACACTTTGAAGGACGACTCCCACACGCCCTCGTCGCACACGCACGTCACCAAGTAAAGCGGCCTGACGCTGCCGCTCAGAACTGTTTGAGGAAGCGCAGGTCGTTCTGCCAGAACAGGCGGATGTCGTCGATGGCGTGTTTGAGCATCAGCATCCGCTGCGGACCCATCCCGAACGCGAAGCCGGTCACCTTGTCCGGGTCGTACCCGCCGGCCCGCAGCACGTTCGGGTGAACCATCCCCGCGCCCAGGATTTCTAACCAGCCGGTGCCCTTCGTGAGCCGGTCGCGGTTCGGGTCGTCCTTCGGCCAGTCGATGTCCACCTCGATGCTCGGCTCCGTGAACGGGAAGTAGCTGCTGCGGATGCGCACCTGCCGCTCCGGGCCGAACATCCGCCGCGCGAACGCGGTTATCACGCCCTTCAGGTCGGCCATCGTCACGCCCTCGCCGACAACAAGCCCTTCCACCTGATAGAACTGAATCTCGCTCCGCGTGCTGATCGCCTCGTTGCGGTAGCACATGCCGGGCAGGATCACGCGAATGGGCTTGCCCGCCGCCTCCCGCATCACGTGAATCTGCCCCGGCGACGTGTGCGTGCGCAACACGACGCCCGGCGTGGTGGTGAAGAACGTGTCCCACATGTCACGCGCCGGGTGGTGCGCGGGCATGTTCAGGAACTCGAAGTTGAGTTCGTCCGTTTCGACTTCGCGGGTGCGGTACACCTGGAACCCGAGGTCCGCGAAGATCGCGTAGATTTGTCGGAGGATTTGCGTCGCGGGGTGCAGTCGGCCGCGAACACGCCCGCGACCGGGCAGCGTCACGTCGAGCGGGTTCGTCGTCAGGCTGATCTGAAGCGACTTCTCTTTCGCGTCCGCGAGTGCCGCGTCATACGCCGAAGTGAGTGCGGCCTTTACGCGGTTCAGTTCCGCGCCGTAGGCCGGCTTCTGATCCTTCGGAATCTTGCCGAGGTTCGACATCGCGGACTTCATCAGTCCCTTGTCGCCGAAGTATTGCGTGTTCCAGACGCGGAGCGCGGTTTCGTCCGCGCACTGTTGGAGGGCTGCGAGGGCTTGGGCTTCGAGTTGCTTCAAGTCGTCGAGCGGCGTCGCGTCGGCCATGTCTACTCCGTGTGTTCAGAAGAATTGGCCCGCTGATGACGCAGACTTCGGCGCAGATGAAATCAGATCAGACCAGTATTCATTTTATCGGATTTCATCTGCGCCGAAGTCTGCGTCATCAGCGGGCCATTCTTTCAGGGCGTGTTCCCCGCGACCTCGCGCATGACGACCGGCGGGGTCGGTACGCCGGGTGTGGGCCGGTAGGTCGCGAACGAGTTCTCCGTTTCCCACAGCGTCACCTCCGTGACCGGCAACCCGTGCGCGACGGCGCGGTCGTAGATGAGCCGAGCGATCGTCTCGGCGGTGGGGTTCGCGTCCAGTTCCACGAACGGTTCGCCCTGCTTCACCAACTCCGCGATGATCGGGTCGTCGCGGTGCAGCAGCATCCGGTGGTCGAGGGTGTCGTCGATCCACTTGCCGATGACGCGCTTGATCTCGGCGAAGTCCACGACCATGCCCAGCGCGTCGAGCGACTCGGTCTCGACCGTGATGACGGCCTTGCCGTTGTGCCCGTGCAGGTTGCGGCACTTCCCGGCGTAGTTCAGCAACCGGTGCCCGTAGCAGAAGTGAATCTCTTTGGTCACGCGGAACATTCGTCGTCTCCTGGCGAACAGCGGCCTCAAACGGCGTATCGGGTCGGGTCGGGCATTGCGGCGTCGGCGAAGCCGGCGCGGCGCTCCGCGCACTTGTTGCACGCGCCGCAGTGCAGCCCGTTCGCGGGTCGCAGGCACGAGAACGTGTGTTCCAGCGGCAGCCCGCGGCCGCGACGCAGTACGTCTACTTTATGGAGAGATGAGTACGGCCGCAGCACGCGGACGCCCCCGGCGACGGCGGCGCTCACGACCCGCGCGAAGTCGTCGTAAAACTTCGGCGTGGCGTCGGGAAACGGGTTCGAGTTAAGCGGCGCGGTGGCGACCTCCGGCACGCCATTCAGGTGGCACCAGAGGAGCGGCTTGGCGAGCAACAGCACGTTGCGCCCGGGGAGGAACACCGCGTCGTCGGGCGTGTCGGCGCCCGGCACGCCCTCGCCGGACACGCTCCAGTGGTCGCCGTACACGTCCCGAATCGGTTCGTCGAGAACGTGAAGCGGGCGAAGTGACGGGGCGCGAAGCGCGGCGAGGAACCGGTCGAGGTACTCGCGCTCGACCGGTTCCCAGTGCAGCCCGGCGCGGACGTAGAGCGGGAAGACAATGGGGTACGCGCGTACCGCTTCCGCGAGCAGCACGGCGCTGTCCAGCCCGCCGCTGACGAGGACGGCGAGGGGCGCGCCGGGACGGGCCGGCGGCCACGCAGGTTGCGCTGCGGGCGCGGTCACTTCGGTGGTGGCGCGGGCGCGGCGAGGCTGGGGCCTGTGGCCAAGGTCGCCATGCTGGGGACCGCTTCTTTCAGCTCAGTGGTATCCACGGCGGACTTGGCGTAGAAGAGTTCGCCCGACGAGCCGCAGCCGATGTTCGCGAGCATTTGTGCCGCGACTTTCTTGTTGCCCATGCCCTCGACTTTCTCCTTCCACCACCGCGGCGGCGTCCCGTCGTCGCCCTTGCCGAGTTCGCTCTCTTGGTGCTTCTTGCTCGTGCTCGACGCCTTCTCGCTGTTCGCAGCCCACACGACCCACTCGAACCGGACCTCGCGGCTACCGATGCTGGCCTTGTGTCCCATGCCCTTCGCGCCGGCGACCGTCTCCGTGATCGTCCGCGCGAGCAGCGCCCCCGCGTCCTCGTTGGACGGGGCCGCGCCCGCGGCCGGCGGCTGCGGCGGTGCCGGCGGCTTCCTGTCGCCCTCGTAGAGGGTCATGTACCAGAAGGTGCCCTTCGTGACCCGCTTGCCCAGGTCGCCCGCGCGGACGCCGATCGTCTTGTCCTTGCTGGCCGCGTGGCCGTCGAGCATCTTCTTGAACACCGCCTCGGACACCTCCGGCGGGCAGTACACGACCAACCGGGCGGTGGGGGCGAACACCCGCAGTTTGCCGCCCCCCTTGAACCCGTCGGCCAGGTAGTACGGCCTGCCGAGGTCGTTCTTCAGTTGCGCGCCGGGCAGTTTGGCGAGCGCGCCGCCGTCGATGTCCATCTTGGTGCGGATGACCGTCGAACTGCCGCTCTTGCCCGAACCGAACACGACGTAGTCGATGAGCGCGTCGGCGCCGGCGGCGGCACCCGTCGCCTTGGCGATCGCGTCGCCGGCCGCTTTGAACTCGGTGTCCTTGAAGGTGGCCGACACGCCCTCGTAGAACTTCGGGTACTTCTGCGCGTGCCCTAGGTTCAACCCCTCTACCGTGTAGCAGTCCTCGGGCAGGTAGGTCATCATCTCGATGGACTTGGGGGTGCGCCCGAGCAGCCAAATCAGCACCCCGGCGACGACCACGATCATCAGCACCCCGGCGCCGATGACGCCGAAGAGAGCGACGTTGCTGGTCTCGTTCTTCTTGGCCTTGCGCCGCTTCGGCGTGCCCTCGCCGCCGGCCCCCTTCGCCTTCGTCTTCTTGTCCTTCTTCTCCTTCTTGTCGTCCGCGTCGTCCCCGTCCTTCTTGGGCTTCTCGTCGTCCGCGTCGTCGCGGGCGGGCTTCTTCTTTTTCTTGGGCGCGTCCTCGTCGGCCGCGGCTTCCGGCTCGGGCGCGGGGAATACGGTGCCGCACTTGGGGCACTCGACCTCGGTGCCGGCGTCGGGCGCTTCCGGCAGGCGGAGTTTGGCCCGGCAGTCCGGGCAGCGGAGTTCAACAGCCATGAGGCGGCACCAGTTCCGGCGGCAAGGAGCGGACGTGGGATTCCAGCTTTCCGATACTATCGGGAACGACCGCGCGAGAGCAAGGGTGTAGCCGCCAGTTCGTAACACCAAGCAGAAGAAACCTATCCCCCCCAACCCCCTTCCCTAAGAAGGAAGGGGGAGCAAGAGTCTTCGGTTTTAAGCCCCTCCCTTCTTAGGGGAGGGGTTGGGGAGGGGTTCTGCCATGACGCCCGACGACGTGCCGGCCCGCATCGACCGCCTGTTCGCCGCGCGCGGCGGCGGCGAGTACCACGGCGAAGCGGTCACGCAGCTCGAACACGCGCTGCAAGCCGCGCACTTCGCGGAGCAAGACGGTCAACCGGCGGAGTGGGTCGCGGCGGCACTGCTGCACGACATCGGCCACCTGCTGCACGGCCACGGCGAGGACTACCTCGAACACGGTCTCAACGACCGGCACGAAGACCTCGGCGCGCGATTCCTGGCGCACGCGTTCGGCCCCGCGGTCACCGAACCGATCCGGCTGCACGTCCCCGCGAAGCGCTACCTGACAATCGTTCGCGCCGACTACTTCGGCCTCCTCTCGCCCGCGTCCGTTCGCAGCCTGGAACTTCAGGGCGGGCCGATGAGTGCCGAGGAAGTGCGAGAATTCGAGGCGAACCCGCACTTCGCCGCGGCCGCGCAGGTGCGCGAATACGACGACCGCGCGAAGGTCGTGGGGCTGGCGACGCCGCCGTTCGCGCACTTCCGCACCTACCTGGAGGCTTCGCTCCGTGGCGCTTGAAATCAAACTCGTAGTGTTCGACTGGGCCGGCACCACCATCGACTACGGGTGTCTCGCCCCGGCGGGCGCGTTTGTAAAGTCGTTCGCAACAAGGGGCGTAGAGGTGACGCTCGCGGAGGCGCGCGGGCCGATGGGCCTTCACAAGAAGGACCACATCCGCGCGATGCTGCGCACCGAGAGCGTGGGCGGGAAGTGGCGCGCCGCGACCGGGCGCGACTGGACCGAAGCGGACGTGGACGCGCTGTACCGCGACGTGACCCCGCGCCAGGTCGAAGCCGCCGCGAAGTACAGCGTGTTGATCGCGGGCGTGCCGGGGGTGATGAGCGAGTTGCGCGCGAAGGGAATCAAGATCGCCGCGACGACCGGCTACTTCCGCGAAGCCGCCGAAGTCGTGCTCGCCGCCGCGAAGCGCCAGGGGTACGCGCCGGACTTCAACATCTGCGCCGACGATGTGCCCGCGGGCCGCCCGGCCCCGTGGATGATCTTCCGGTGCATGGAGGCGCTGAACGTATACCCGCCGGCCGCGGTGGTGAAGGTGGGCGACACCGTCATCGACATCGAGGACGGCCGCAACGCCGGCTGTTGGAGTGTGGGCGTGATTGATTCGAGTAACGAGATGGGGTTGAGTGAAGCAGAGGTGAACGCGCTGCCGGAAGCGGAGTTGAGTGCGCGGCGTGAGGCGATTCAGGAGCGCTATCGTGCGGCCCGTGCGCACGCAGCGATTGCAGACATCAACAAACTACCTGCTCTCCTGACTGAGTTGAACGCACAACTCGCCAACGGCGAGCGCCCGTAGACACCTCTGCGTGGCACAGGCTTCCCGCCTGTGTTGCGTTTCACAGGCTGGAAGCCTGTGCCACCAAACCAAAACCAGTCCCTATCATCTCTGAATGCCTGACGCCTTCTGGACGTATGCGTTCTTGTGTGCCTGCGCGTTCCTCGCGGGGGTGATGAACTCCGTCGCGGGCGGCGGCACGCTGCTCACGTTCCCCGCGCTCACGGCGCTCGTCACCGGCGCGGTGGCGAACGGCACCAGCACCGTCGCGCTACTGCCGGGGTCGTTCGCGGGCGCCGTGGGTTACCGCAAAGAGTTGTGGGAGTGCCGGCGGTTCGTGGCCCGCATGATCGTGCCGAGCATCGCCGGCGGGTTCCTCGGCGCGTGGCTAGTGGGGAAGAACAAGGAGTTGTTCGACGTGCTCGTGCCGTGGCTCATCCTCACGGCCGCGGTGTTGTTCGTGATCCAGGCGCCGCTGTCGGCGTGGGTGAAACGCCGGGCCGCGGTGGAAGGCGCGCAGCCGGAACACCACGAACCCAACGGCGTGACGCAGACCGCCGTGATCGGCTTCCAGTTCCTGGTCGCGGTGTACGGCGGGTACTTCGGCGCGGGAATCGGCATCTTAATGTTGAGCGCCTTAGGCTTCATGGGCGTGGGCGATATCCACCGCATGAACGCGGTGAAGACGTGTTTGGCAGCGGGGATCAACGCCGCGAGCGTGGTGGTGTTCGTCCGCGACGGGCTGGTGGATTGGCGTTACGCGCCGGCGATGGCCGTGGCCGCGATCGTCGGCGGGTACATCGGCGCGCGGGTGGCGCGGCGACTGCCCGCGCGCTACGTGCGATACTCCGTCATCGTGATCGGCTTCGGGCTGGCCGCGTACTACTTCATCAAGAAGTACGCGTAAACGCGCTGGGTGAACCACGTCCCGGCGAGCATCCCCGCGAGCATTCCGAGCGTCATCCCCGCGAAACTGACTGCGACCGCGAGCGTCATTCGCGCCGTCTCAAACTGCGCCGCGCACCACCCGCCCGCGAGCATCCCCAGCACCATCCCGACGTTCCCGCCGGTCCACATCGCGACCGAGTGACAGCCGGTTGTCACACCACACTTGCCGAGCCAGCGCATCGCGACGTTTGCGAACGCGAGCATCCCGACCCACATCCACGGCTTCATCGCGCCGCCGCGCATCGCCTCCACGCACATGCAACAACCGTGATCGTGCAGCGCCGCGAAGCCGTTGTCCGCCCACCAGCCGAGGAGCATTCCGAGGTTACCGAGCGTGAGCATTCCGAAGCACATATCCAGCCAGTGCGGGACCGCGTACCGGCGCCACACTAGCGAGAGCGCCGTGCCGGTCAGCGCGAACGCAGAGATGATGAGCGCAGCCGCGCCCGGTTCACGCAGTGGCGCGAGCAGCAGCACGAACACAACGCCTTGCAGCGCGAACGCGAGAGCGTGGGCGAGGCAAATCAACCCCTCCCGAACCCCTCCCCTAAGAAGGGAGGGCTTCGGAATCTGGCTCCCCCTCCCTTCTTAGGGGAGGGGGTTGGGGGGAGAGGTTCTCCGCGCCCCACGCAAGTAGACGAGAAGATCAGCGTGAGGCTCGACACCACCATCAGCAGCGCCGCGACAACGGGGTGCAGGATGCCGCACGCGGCGAGCGTCATGCCGACGAGGTTGTAGACGACAGCGCGGGCAAGGTTCCGGCGCACGGCGCGCACCGCGTCGCGGCTGAGTTCGACCGCCCACGGCAGCGCGCGGAGGTCGCCGCCGTACAGCGTGACCGGTGCCGCGCTCACGGCAATGTCGGTGCCAGATGCCAGCGCGACGCCGACGTGCGCCACAGCAAGCGCGGACGCGTCGTTGATCCCGTCGCCGACGAACAGCACCTTCCCACCTTCGACGGCCGCGCGCTTGTCGTCGGGAAGCATCCCGCCGCGCGCCGATGTCAGGCCGAGCGCTTCGGCGCGCCCGGTCGCGTCGCCGGTCAGCACCTCGACCGCGAGGCCGAGTTGCGCGAAGTGCGCGAGCGCCTGCGGCGCGGAATCGCGCAGGCGCTCGGCCACGAATGCCACAGCCACAACTTCGCCATTCACGGCGACGTGAACGACCTTCTCCCCTTTTCCGCCGTTTAGCGTGTAACCCGCAGGGGCACCGACCCACTCTCCCACGCCGATCTTCATCTCGTGTCGCGTGCCGTTGGCTTCGAGCAACTCCGCGACCACGCCGCAACCGGGCACGGCGACGATGGACAGCACGCGCGGCTCTTCGCCCGGCGAGAACGCGCGCGGCAACTCCGCGAACGGCTTCGCCACCGGATGGCTGCTCTGCGATTGCACCAGCGACAGCCAGCCGAGCAGCTCCGCGCGCTTGTCGTCCGTCGCGGTCGTCTCGATGTCCACGAGCGCGAAGCGGTCTTCGGTCAGCGTGCCGGTCTTGTCGAGCATCACGCGGTCCACGGTCGCGAGGCGCTCGACGGCGTCGCCGCTTCGCACGATCACGCCGCGCTCCGCGAGCCGGCTGATTGCGGACCAGATCACGACCGGCGTCACCAACCCGATCACGCACGGGCACGCGACCAGCAGCACCGACATCGCGTTGAACAGCCCGGCTTCCCAGCCGGCGACGGCCGTCCAGTACGCGAACGTGCCGAGCGCGGTAACCACCACCAGCGGGAGGAACTACCGCCCCAGGCGGTCGGCGCGCGATTGCAGTGACAACGGCTTGTCACGCGCCGCCTCGACGGTCGCAAGCAGGTGGTCGATTTCGCGCCTCGTGCCCGGCGCGGTCGCGACGATGCGGAACGTCGCGTCGGTACTGCTGGACCCGGCCAGCACGCGGTCGCCCGGCCGGCGCACCACCGCGAACGGCTCGCCGCTCACGACCGCTTCGGACACGAACCCGACGCCCGCGCGGATGATGCCGTCCACCGCGATCAGTTCGCCGGGATAGACTTCGACCAGGTCGCCGGGGCGCACGTCCGCGACCGGCGCTGGCCGCGTGCGCCCGGCTTCATCGACCAGACGGCAGGTGCAAAGGCGGTCGCCCCACGCGCGCGAACTCGCCAGCGCCGCGGCCTTCGATCGCGCGCCGATCACCTTGCCGAGCGTGTAAACGACGAGCAGAACCGACACGACCTCGAAGTAAATCTTCCCGCGCCCGGTGATGTGTGCTTGCAGCGAGGCGATGAGCGCGCCACTCAGGGTGAGGAGGAACAGCGCTTCGATGGTAAGCCGGCCGCGGGAGAGTTCGCGCGCCGCGGTGCGGACGAGTGGCCCGCCGAGCAAGAGCGCGACCAGCACCGTGCCCGCGAAGATGCACCACTGCGTGACGTTGCGGACCGGCGGCGGAACGTCGTCGTGCAGGTTCAGCGCGAGGCCGAAGATCATCGACTGCCCAACGACGAGTACACCGATCCCGAGGCGAAGGCCGAGACCGCTATCCTTCGCGCCGGTGCCGCACGCTTCGCGCGCACGACCGCTCGCCGAGACGGAGACAGCCGAAGCAGCAGTACACCGGCGCGCGGCAGTCGGCTTCCGCGCGGCCGGCGTGCCCGCTGCCGGTGATCGGCCCGTTACAGTTCGCGCAGGTGGACATGCTCGTTGCTTACTATCTTCTTTTCGTGGCACAGACATTCCTGTCTGTGCTGCTACGACGCGCGAAGGCGCACAGACAGGAATGTCTGTGCCACGAATGCAGAAACCTACTTCTTCGGCGCGGGCGGGTCGGCGTAAGTCGGCGCGAGTTTCAGCAGTTCGTCCGCCGTGACCGAGTCGCGCTTCCCGTCCTTCGCGCGGGCGGCACGCACGACCGCAGTCGTGACCGCGGGCTTCGCCTTGTCCGGGTCGGCCTTGTTCGACCACGTGTTGCGAACGTAGGTCAGCACGCCCGCGATCTCGTAGTCCTTCAACTGCCCGGCGTGGGCCGGCATCGCCTGCGTGCCGTAGGTGCGTGTGCCGGCGGGCGTGACCACCTCGACCGGCCCTTTCAGCCCGTGCAGCACGATGCGCGCGAGCCGCGCCGGGGTTGCCTTGTCGCCGACCAGCCAGTTCGACCCGGCCAGCGGCGGGAAGCCCTCGGCCGGCTTGCCGGTCCCGTCGGGCTGGTGGCACGCGGCGCAGGTCACGGCGTACTTCGCTTCGCCGATGCGTTTGAGTTCATCGACCGTCTGGGGGTCCGGCTCGGGCGCCGCCGCGAGTACCGGCGTTGCCACCGGGTTCGGTTCGTCGAACACGTCGGCGCGGAAGTCAGCGGTGTTCGTGCCGAGGTAGAAGCCGCCCCACATGAGCAGCGCGCCGCACACGATCGCGACCCAGAACGGCACCGGCTCGAACCCGTCGCGCGGCTCGGCCTGCTCGCGCATCAGCATGCCGTGCATGCCCTGCACGGAGTCCGACCCGCCGGCGCCCGCGTCGTCGCCGCCGTCGGGGTTGTCTTCCACGCCGTCAACCGTGAGCATCACCGGGTCGTTCATCTGCGCCATGTGGGCGCGGTGCAAGTCTTGCACGGAGTCGCCGCTGGTGGGAACGACCGGCGCGTCGGTCTTGGGCGATTCGTTCGGGTTCGGCGTGTTCATTCCTTCGCCTCCGGCAGCGGGAACTCGGCCTTCCGCAGTGCGAGCAAATACGCGACCAGCGCCTCGCCCTCGGCCTTCGGAACCACCTGGTACTCTTCTTCGGGCGTCGTCAGCCAGAATTCCAGCAGTCGCTTCTTGCCTTCGGTCGTCGTGATGTCGATCGCCGCCGGCTGGCCCGCGGTGTACTGCGCGACCAGCGAATCACCCTGGCGGGCGAGAATCGCCTCCCACTCCTTCGCGCTCGGCCGCCACCGGTAGCCGGGATCGACGGTCCACTCGCGTGCCAGTGACAACGCCTTGTCACTGCGACTGCCGACGATCTTTTCGCGTGCGTAGAGGAACGCGAACGACGGCATGATGCTCCACGAGTTCGCGGATCGCGGGTTTAACAGGTGCGTGTGGTGCCAGGGTTCGGACGGGTTGCGCACGCCGATGTTGGCGAGGTCCGGCCCGGTGCGCATCGTGCCGAGCATCGTGGGGTTATCGTAGATATAGTCGCGCGACACGGTGCGGCGCAGGCCGTAACTGCGCTTGATGTCGGCCCCGGTCTTGTGTTCGCCGTTCGCGTCCCACCAGTCGCCGAACTTCTCGCTGCGCACCTGTTGCGTGTGGCAGTACATGCAGCCGTTGTGCTGGTAGACTCTCATACCCGCGAGCGCCAGCCCTTGCAGCGGCTGCGGGTAGGGAATATCGCCCTCGTCCTTCTGGTAAGGCTGCTCCTGCCCCAGTTGCCGGAACGGGAACACGACCAGTCCCAGCCAGCTCGACGAGAACGTGAGCAGCGCGCCAAGGAAGATCACTATACCGCGATCCATCTCAAAACCTCAACAGAGAAGAGTGTTCACCGCAGAGACCGCGGAGACCGGAGAGGAAACCATGAGAGTTCAGAGGCACTTGTCTTCAACCCTCTCCTGGTTTCCTCTCCGGTCTCCGCGGTCTCTGCGGTGAACACTCTTCATGTCTTTTTCTCCGGTTCCACGAAGAACGTCGGGCCGCCGCTGCGCTGCTTGCCCCACCCGGCCAGGTTCATCACGAACGAGATCGCGAACGCCACGTGCCCGATCGTCAGCATCAGCCCCGCGAGCGTTCGCGTCAGCCAGTGCGGGAGCAGGTAGGCGACGATGTTCGCGAACGGCACGTCCGGGTTGTTCATCATGCGCCCCTGCCACCACCCGCCGATCGAGAGTGCTACGAAGTACGTCGTGATGCCCACCGCGGCGCACCAGAAGTGGATGCGGATCAACACGCTACTCGCCCACTCGCGCCCGGTCAGTCGCGGGATCATGTAGTAGAAGAGGCCGAACATAATCATCGTCACGAACGCATATGCTCCGAGGTGCGCGTGCGCGACGATATAGTGCGTGAAGTGAACTGTCTCACTCACCGACTTTAACGCCATCAACGATCCCTGAAAGCTCACCAGTGTATATGAGATCGCGCCAAACACGGTGAACCGCAACGCCGGGCTGTATCGCAATCGGTGGAAATGTCCGAGTAGCGTCATGTGGTGGTTAATTGCCACCGCGATGACGGGGATGAACATCATCATGCTACCGACGGTGCTGGCGGTCGCGAGCCACGCCGGGATCGGGCCGCCGATCAGGTGGTGCATCCCGGCCCACGAGTAGAACAGCGCCAGCGACCAGAACCCGATGATGCTCAGGTAGTAGCTGTGAACCGGGCGGCCGATGATCTTCGGGATGAGGTAGTACGCGGTGCCGACCGCGACCGGCGTGAACCACAACCCGAGTACGTTGTGCCCGAACCACCAGTTCACGATCGGTTGCACCACCCCGACGGCGGGCGACCAGAATATCATGAACTGCGCGACGAGGTAGATCCACGGGAACCAGAACACCGCGCCCAGCAGGTACCACTGCGTGACGTACAGGTGCGGCTCGCGCCGGCGCCGGAACACCGCGACCGTCCACGCGGACACGATGCCAAGTGCCGCGACGAAGAACGGCGGCGCATAAGGCGGCGCGTCGAGCCACTCCACCGACTGGCCGTCGCCGAGGATGATGCCGACCACCGCGAGGGACACGCCGATGTTCCACAGCGCGCCGGCGAGGTAGAGCATCTTCGGGTAGATGAGTTCGGCGCGCGACAGTCGGCACATGAGCCACAGGCACGCGGCCACGGACGCGAGCGACGCCCAACCGATGCCGACCGCCTGGAGGTGCGCCATCCGGACGCGGCCGAAGGTAAGTTCCGCGCTGCCGGTGAAGAGGTACGGGACGTGCAACTTGACGGATGCGAGCAGCGCCAGCATCGACCCGGCGAGCAGCCAGAACACCGCGCTGGACGCGAACACCAGCACCGGCCCGCGGCACGACGCGTCGATGGCGGCGCGCTCGGCCGCCGACTTCGCGCGGTCGTGTTGCGACATCTCAGCGACGGTCACGGCCATGTCGAATCGGTCCCGTATTACTGTAGGACAGGCCGCTGGCCTGTCCTTGCGTTTGACAGGCCAGCGGCCTGTCCTACAAATTCGCGCCCGGGAACGCGTCGGTCGGTTCGCCGACGGGTTCGTCCGGGCCGAAGATCGACTTCGACCCCTGATCGAAGTTGTCGAACTGGCCGTCGCGGAACGCCCAGCCGAGCGCGAGCGCGGCCGCCCCGCCGAACAGCACGATCGACCCGACGACGGTGGCGAAGAGAGCGATATCGACCGCGGTCACGGCTTCTCCTCTTTCTTCGGCGGCGTCGGTTCCGGCGTCGGAAACGGCATCTTGTCGTTCGGCCCTTTGAGCGTGCCGAGCAAGTCCCCGCGCGCCTTGTCGCGCGGCATCTTCGCGCCGACGCCGTTGAGCGCGGCTTCGTTGCGCGCCTTCACCTCGTCGAGTTTCGCCGCCGCGTCCGGCTTGGGTTCGCCCTTCGCGTCGGTCTTCGAGGCGTCCGGCGCGTTCGGGATGGTCGTGACGAACCACATGAGGAACAGGAACGCGAACAGCACGCCCGCCGCCGCACCGACGGTGACGAAGGGGAAACGGTGGTCATCGCCTTCTCTTGGCGAGCGGGGGGCGTAAGCCCCCTGTTGGTCTTCACTGTTGGTATTCATCGCGTTTCGTGTTTGTTGATCTAACAGGGGGCTGACGCCCCCCGCTCGCCAAATCACCTCAAGGCGTCTCGTTCTCGTAGCCAATGGTCTCGTTCAGTCGCGCGTCGCGGATGGGGATCAGGGGCAACTTCATGAAGCCCCACACCGCCGACAGCAGCACGACGCCGAACATGCACACCGGTGCGGCCACGTCCAGCCAGTGGAAGTGGACCGCGTCCTGATGCAATACCGGCATCACCTGCCAGTAGAGATCATACGCGTGCATCACCAGAATCCACGCGCTGATGAGTGCCAGCCAGAACGGGGACCGCTTGTTCGCTCGCGGAAGCAGCAAGAAGAACGGCACCACGAAGTACAAGATGGGTAGCAGGATGCTGAGCGCGTACCAGCTCCCGTTGCGGCGGAGTAGGTAGAACTGTGTCTCTTCCGGCACGTTGCCGTACCAGATGAGGAAATACTGGGCGAACGCGATGTACGCCCAGAACACCGTGAACCCGAACATGATTTTCGCGACGTCGTGCAGGTGTTCCATCGTGATCGTGTTCCGCAGGAAGCCCGCGGCGCGAAGCGCCAGCACGACTAGCACGCACGTCGCGAGCGAACCGCGAATGCCGCCGGCCCAGAAGTACACGCCGAAGATCGTACTGAACCACGAGTATTGCAGGCTCATCAGGATGTCGAACGCGAAGAACGTGCTCGTGAGGCCGAGCAGCGCGACGCCGGACGGCGCCCACCACTGCATCTTTCGCGTGAGCGCGATTCCGCCCACGGCGTCCTGTTGCACGGACCACTTCCGCATCGCGACCGAGTAGCCGATCCACACCGCGAAGTAGACCGCGAGCCGTGCGAGGAAGAACGGCGTGCTGAAGTACACGTGCTTCACGTGCCACAGGTGCTTTAAGTGATCTTCGGTCGGCTCCGGCGCGTGTACGAAATTATACCACGCGTGCAGGTTGCCCGTGAACGTGCCGATCAGAACCGGGATGAACAGCACGGCGAGCGGCAGGATTGCGCGGTTAATGTTCTCGAACACGCGGCGCAGACCCACCGACCAGCCGGCGTCCGCGACGTGGTGGATCATCGTCCAGAAGAGTGCGCCAAGTGCGATGTCGAGGGCGAACACGTAGCCGAACAGGTACGAGTGGTAGAACTGTTTGGGGTTCGCGAACAGCCCGACGACGAGTACCAACCCCGTGCCCAGCACGACCGCTACGAGAACGCGGACGCTGCCCGCGAGCGCGTCGCCGACGGGCGCGACGCTGTCCGGCAGCCCGGCCGGGTACGTCAGCGGCGGATCGTCGTTGGGAATGCTCGCGCTGCTCATCTGGACCACTTCTGTATTTCTCTTGTGGCACAGGCTTCCAGCCTGTGTTACCCCAACACAGGCTGGAAGCCTGTGCCACGAAACAATTACTTCACCAGCGGGTTACCATACGCATATTGCAACTCGCGCACATAAGCGACTATCGCCCACCGATCCATTACATCTTTGATCTGATGCCCGTAGCCGGGCATCGCGCCTTTGCCGTTGACCACCGTGTTGAACAACTGACCGTCGGGTTGGGCCTGAACCTCCACCGTGAGGACGTTCGCGGGCGGCACGCTCAGACCGTAAGCGCCGACGATGCCGTAGGCGAGTTCGCCGCTGCCGCCGCGACCGCTCGCGCCGTGACACACCGCGCAGTGTCGGTTGAACTGCACCTGCCCGCGCTTGAGGAGTGGTTCCCACCCGTTGGCCTTCTCGACCGCTTGCGGCGGGATGTGGTTCACGTAGTAACCTTCGCCGGTCAGCTTGCCGCCTTCCCACTTCGGACCCGCGACCGTGCCGTCGGGGCGCTTCGCGCCGGCGTCCGCAACGCCGAGGTAATACCGCTTGTCCGCCTTCAGGAAGTCCGGGTTCGGCGTGTTGTGGCTGCCCGCGTCGGCCGCATAGTCGGTGCCGTCGAACGGGACCGTGTCCGCCGGCGAAAGCCGGTTGCCGCGGCCGTCCGCGAAGTACTTGCTCTGCCCCTGGCTCGTATACTTCGGCTGGTACTTCATGTCGAGGAAGATGTGCCACGGGCGCGAATCACTCTTCTGCCCGCGAAAACCCATCACCACAACGACGAGGCTAAATGCACCGAACAACGCGGTGAACATATTCAGGTACGACATCACGCGCCCGCGCTTGCCCAAGCACGACGCGAACATGGTCGCGGCGAGCAGCAGAACGGCCGTGCCGACGATCGCGGCCAGCACCGAGTTCATGAACGCGTTCGGGTCGATGTAGTACATAGTGCGAACCCATTCTTGGTGAACCGCGACCGTGAGGGAGCGGGTGAATCACCTCACAAATTCCACCCGCTCCCTCACGGTCGCGGTTCACCAAACGACTACGCCTCCATCACCGCTACATGTTTGCCGCCGAGCGACTCCAGGAACGCTCGCGTCTCATCGGGAGAGAACTTCGCGTCCTGCGCCTCAATCGTCAGGAAGAACCCGCCCTGCGTGCTGCGGCCGAACGTCGGGTGGCTGTCGAGCGGGTGGAAGAACTTCGGTAGACCGCACAGCCCGATCAGCGCGAACAGCGTGAAGAACCCCGCGAACAGAATCGTCATCTCGAACAGCACGGGCACGAACGCTTCCCACGACCGGTACTCCTTCCCGCCCACGATGGTCGGGTAGTAGTACGCCATCAGGTAGAACTGGAGAGTCGCGGCGGTGGTGAGGCCGGTAAGCGCGCCGGCGAGCGTCCACAGCGGCAACCGGCTCCGCGTCCGGCCGATGGCTTCCTTCATCCCGTGGACGTAGAACGGCGTCCACGCGTCGAGGTGCTTGTAGCCGGCCGCGAGCGCCGCCTTCGCCGCTTCGAGAAGCTGCGTGCCGTTCGCAAACTCCGCGACCGCGCCCCACGGTTTGCCGCTCCCGCCCGGCGTCGGGATAAACGCCGGGATCGCCTCGGTGTGCGGCTTCACTTCGGTGGAAGGTCGCGACGGTACACCGTGCGCCGCGGCCATCGCGTGATCTTCGGTCGGGTACTGCCCGTCTTCGCCCTTCAAATACTCCGCGTCCGGTTTGAACGGGTAGTGCGGGTTCGCCATCGGCAACACGCCCTTCACTTCGGCCATCGCCACCATCGGCAGCAACCTAATGAACAGCAGTGTGAACGTGAAGAACAGCCCGAAGTCGCCGATCATCTGCAACCAGTCCACCCACGTCGGGTGGAACTGTCCCCACGAACCCGGCAGGAAGTCGTGGTGCAGCGACTGCACGATGATCACGAACCGCTCGTACCACATGCCGACGTTCACGAACGTGACGATGATGAGCACGAACCACGGCGTCTGCCGGCACCACCGGATCCAGAAGACTTGGGGGATGAATAGATTACACGTCATCATCACCCAGTAGGCCCAGGTATAGTCGCCGTCGAACGCGCGGTTCTTGAACGTCTGCCACTCATACGGGTTCCCGGAGAACCACGCGATGAACAGTTCCATGCAGTACGCGTACCCGACGAGCGTGCCGGTCGCGAGGATGAACTTACACATCACATCAATGTGCTTGATCGTCACCACGTTTTCGAGCTTATAGACCGCGCGGGCCGGGATCATACATTGCAGCACCATCGCGAACCCGCCGAAGATCGCCCCGGCGACGAAGTACGGCGGAAAGATGGTCGTGTGCCAGCCCGGAATCAGCGACGTGGCGAAGTCGAAGCTCACGACCGAGTGGACGCTCAACACCAGCGGCGTGCTGAGGCCCGCGAGCATCAGGTACGCGACCTCGTAGTGCCGCCAGTGGCGCGTGCTGCCGCGCCAGCCGAGCGACAGGAAGCCGAAGATCATTTGGCGCGCGCGGCTCTTGGCCCGGTCGCGTAGCGTGCCGAGATCGGGTAATAGGCCGATGTACCAGAAGATGAACGAGATCGTGAAATAGGTCGAGATCGCGAAGAAGTCCCACAACAGCGGCGAACGGAAGTTCTGCCAGATGTGATTCGCGTTCGGGAGCGGAATAGAGAACCACACGTACCAGAACCGGCCGACGTGGATGCCCGGATAGATGAACGCGCAGATAACAGCGAAGATCGTCATCGCTTCGCTGAAGCGGTTGATTGATGTGCGCCACTTCTGCCGAAATAGAAAAAGAATCGCGCTGATGAGCGTGCCGGCGTGCCCGATGCCGATCCAGAACACGAAGTTGGTGATATCGAACGCCCACGCGACAGGGACGTTGCTGCCCCACACGCCGACGCCGGTCGAGATGAGGTAGGTCGCGGCCAGCACGCCGCCGCACAGCAGCGACGACGTGATAAGGAACGCGGGCCACCACCAGTACGGTTGCGGCTTCTCGGTGATTTCGCTGATTTGTTCAGAAACGGAGTCGTAGTCGGCCGGACCCCACACGAGCGGGATGCGCGGCACTGGGTCCGGAAACGCCGGCCCGGTGTGCGTGTCGTGCGTGTGTGGGTCGGTGGTCATCGAATCGTCTCGGCGGTTCTATCTGGGTTCTTGAGTGTAGTCATCACGCTCCGCGTGATGTGGTCTAGCGAGGCTTCACACCTCGTATCAACGACCCGCGGTCATCGTGCCCGCGGTCATCACGCGGAGCGTGATGACTACACTCAAACCATCTCCGGGTTCACATTCCTGACTCTGGGCAAATAACTCGTCCGCGGCTTCGTGTTCAACTCGCCCAACAGCAGATACTCGCTTTCCTTCAACTTCTGCTTCGCCACCTTGCTCGTTGGATCGAGCAGGTTGCCGAACGTGATCGCCTGCGACGGGCACGCGGCCTGGCACGCGGTCACGATGACGCCGTCGGGCACGATCACGCGGCCGAGCGCGTCGAGATCGTAGCCGGCGGCCAGCGGGTTCTTCGGCTTCTTGTACGACGACAGCGAACCGTCGGCGGTCTTGAACGTGTTGTCCGTGTCGATGGCGCGGCGGTCTTGCGCCACTTCCGCCGCCGCGATCTTCGCGCCGTACTTGCCGCGTTCGAGGCGCTGCACGCAGTAGGTGCATTTCTCCATTACGCCGCGCATGCGCACGGTCACGTCGGGGTTCTTCTGCATCTTCAGCGTTTCGGGAACGCCGCTCTCGGTGAAGCTCGTGCCGCCGCTCGCGAACGGCGTGGGCACGCGCAGTTCGTCCAGCCTCCGCTTGTTGAAGTCGAACCAGTTGAACCGCCGCACCTTGTACGGGCACGCGTTCGAGCAGTATCGCGTGCCGATGCACCGGTTGTAGACTTGCAAGTTCAGCCCTTCGGGGCTGTGAACGGCCGCGTTCACCGGGCACACCTGCTCGCACGGCGCGGCCTCGCAGTGAACACACGCGAGCGGTTGCGACACGATCCGCGGGTTCTCCTCGGCCGTCTCGCCGTTGGCCGACGAGAAGTAGCGGTCGATGCGGATCCAGTGCAGTTCGCGGTTGCGCCTCACCTCGTGTTTCCCAACCACAGGGATGTTGTTCTCGGCCTGACACGCGAGCATACACGCGGTGCAGCCGGTACACGCCGACAGGTCGATGACCATGCCCCACTGGAACTGACTGTCGAGTAGTTCCGGCCGCGCGAGGTCGAGCGGGAACCGCTCCTGCTTCACACGCGCCGGGGCGGGCGGTTGCTGTGGGTTCCCGTAGCCGCCCTGGAACTCTTTCTTCAGCGCCCCTTCGGTGATGTGGCCGTCGGGCGGAATGCCGATCTTCGGGCCGTGGCTGTCGTGGGGCGTTTCGTGCTTGGCGTGCGGTGGCAAATGCGCGTTCACCTCGCGCACGATGTCGCGACCTTCGGGGATGACGCCGTGTTCCTGCGTGGTCACGAGGTCCGCTTTGCGGCTGGTTTTCTTCAGCGTCGCGCCGGTGATGGTGTGCAGCGACGCGGAGCGACGGAGTGGGAACACGTCCGTTCCACCGCCCTGCGGGACGTGCGAAATGCGCATGTCGCCGAACTGTCCGAACGCGAGCGCGACGGACCAATCCGCTTGCCCCGGCAGCACGAACGCGGGCACGTCGAGGCTGCTTCCGTTGGCGCTCAAGGTGATGATGTCGCCCTGCGAGAGGCCGAACTCTCGCGCGGTCGCGGGGCTGACGAGCGCGGCGTTGTCCCACACCAGTTTCGTGATCGGGTCCGGCATCTCCTGCAGCCACGGGTTCATCGCGAAGCGACCATCGTGCAGCGCGTATGACGGGTGGAAGGTGACCTCGATCGCGTCCTTCGTCGGCGACGGCTCGGCCAATCGAATCTCGCTCGATTTCGCAACGACCGGCTTCGGCTTGCGAACCTTCTCGTCGGGCTTCGCGAAGCCGAGCGCCTTCGCCTTGTCCGCGTCGATGGGGAAGAACCCGAGTTGCTTGTAGCGGTTGAACGCGGTGTCGAAGGCCGCGTCGGTGAGCGCGATGTCGGCCCGCGCGCTGAACGCTTTGCGGACATACCCGTAACCGGCCTTCTGCGCCGCGACGAACGACGCGACCGGCTTGTTATCCGCGCCCGGCGCTTGCGTGAGCAGCGACAGCACTTCGAGAACGGTGCGCCCGCCGCGCGCGGGCGGGGCCGCATCGTCGCTGCTCTTGCCGCTGTTCAGCGGTGCGATCAGCGGTTGCACACAGCACAGCGAACCGTCGCCGGCTTCGGTATCGCCCCAGCCTTCGAGGAAGTGCGGTAGGGGAAGGTGCCAGTCGCACTTTTCGGACGTGTGATCGAAGAACAGCCCGAGCCGAATCTTCTTCGCGACCTTCGGCAATTCGTCCGCGAAGCGCACGTCGGCGGGCGCGTTGAACGCCGGGTTGCCGCCGACGATGAGCAGCGTGTTCACCTTCCCCGCGGTCATGTCGCCGGTCAGCTCCGCGAGCGTTTTGTCGAGCAACTCGGGCGGCGGGTCGCGGAACTCGGCCATGCCCGCCGCGTAGTTGCCGAGCGCCTCATTCAGCGAGTGCGCGAGCGCATGAATCCACGCGGGCTGTCGCGGGCCAACGACGATGAGGCTCTTCCCCGCGTGTTCGGCGAAGTCCTTCGCGACTGCTTTGATCCATTTCTCCGGCACCGCGGATGCGCCGGACAAGTCGTTCGACAGCGCGTCGGGTTTCTTGAGCTTCGCCGCGTGTGCGGTCTTCAATTCCTTCGCAAGCGCGACGAGGTACGCCCCGACCTGCGACGCCGCGAGCCGCAACCGGTGATCCGCCATCGTGCCGGTGACCGTGTACGTCGATTCGACGACGTACAGCCGGTTCATGCTCGCGCTGCCGCGCTTGCTCGCGAAGCCGCGGCTGTGGAACACGCCGTCGGCTTCGTTGCCGAGGAAGTCGCTATCCAGGGCGAGGATTCGTTCCGCCTTGTCGAAGCGGTAGCGCGCCACCAACTTCGCCCCGAACGCGGCTTCCGCGCCCTTCAGCGATTCACTTGTATCGACGGCTTCGTAGCTGTGCCACGACGCTTGCGGCAGCTTTCCCTTGATCGCGTCGCGCAGCGCGCGGAGCGCGGGCGACGGCGCTTGCTCCGTGAGGATGTGGAAGCCTTTGCCCTTGTCCTTCAGCAGTTTCTCGGCTTCGTCGCGCGCGAAGCGGTCGAAGTCTTCCCACTTCCGCAGTGCCTTGCCCTCCATCACGCCGGGGTACTTGTCCGACATCACGCGGTCGGGGCTGTAAAGGTCGAGTACCGACGCTTGTGCTTGCGCGTCGGTGCTGCCGAGGCTGCACGCGTGCTGCGGGTTGCCTTCGATCTTCGTGGGGCGCCCGTCGTGGCTTTCAACAAGAACAGGCAATGCGCCGCCGGCGCGGGGAATGCTCGTCGCGTAGAAGGTGGGTTTGCCGGGGACGATGTGACCGACCTGGTCGTCCGGCACTGTGGAGAAGGGGAGAATCTGAATGTCGGGGCGCCGACAGCCGGCCAGACCCGCGAGGCCGAGCGCCGCGGCCGACAGCGCGAGGAACTTCCGCCGGTTCAGGCCGGCGGCTTCGGGGTCGTCGTCGAGAGGTTCCGCTTCGCCGAGTTCGTCGTACACGTTGGCGAAGCCGGGGAACTCTTCCGACGCGAACGCCCGGAACTCCGGCGTGTTCGCCAGTTGTTCGAGGCTGCGGTAGTAGGATGGTCGCGTCATGGTGTTGCGCTTTGTACTGGCGTCGCTGGCACCCCGGGCGTTGCCCGGGGCTGAGGAGTCCGACCCTTACAGGGTCAAGAAAGACGTGGCTGAAGACCTGTCTCCTGTCTCCTGTCTCCTGTCTCCTGTCTCCTGTCTCCTGTTTCCTCTTATCTGTGGCATCCCTGGCAGTTCATCGGCGGGGCCACCTTCAAGTCCTTCTGGATCGCCGCGCCGACATCGCCGATGCTCTTCCCGCCTTCGGGCTTCCACTTCAAGTTGGTCACGTCCTTCACGTCGCGCAGGTGTTCGTGCGGGTCGGCGTGGCACTGCAAGCACCAGCCCATCGTCAGCGGCTTGTCGTGCCGCACCACCGCCATGGCGTTCACCTGCCCGTGACACGACACGCACGAAACGCCTTTGTTCACGTGGACCGCGTGGTTGAAGTACGCGTACTCCGGCAGCTTGTGAACCCGCTTCCACTCCACCGGCTTGCCAGTGTCGAAGCTCGTCCGCACCGGCGCGAGCAGCGGGCTGTTGCCCTTCACGTTCGCCTTCTTCGGGTTGTGGCAGTTCATGCACGTCTGCGAACTCGGCACGCTCGCGTGCGGCGACTCGAACACCGACTGGTGGCAGTACGCGCAGTCCATGCCGAGCTTGCCCGCGTGCAGTTCGTGCGAGAACGGCACCGGCTGTTCCGGCGTGTAGCCGACGCGCGTGTAACTCGGCAGCGCGTAGTAGTACCAGCCCGTCACGACGAGCGCGACCGCGACCGCCAAGCCGATAGCGGCCTGGCGCACGTGACCGTCGAGTGATCGCGAGAAGATGGCGGGCACACTCTCGCTCCAAGAGATCGGCCGAAGTGCGAGCTTGTGAAATGTTTCACAAGCCCATCGGAATCATACGAAATTTAATCGTCGCTCGGCAAGTGTCTTGGTGAACCGCGATCGTAAGGGAGCGGGTATACATTCACCCGCTCCCTTACGGTCGCGGTTCACCATGACGCGCTAATCCGGCCCGCGCACCGCGGACTTCACGTCCTTCAAGAAGAACTCGCGCACCCTCGCCAGCACATCGGCTGGCAGCGGCGGCAGGTCGCTCGCTGCGCTATTGTTGAGCGCCTGCCCGCGGTTCCGCGCGCCGGGAATGATCGTCGTCACGGCTTCGTGATCGAGGCACCATCGCAGCGCGAGTTGCGGGAGCGTGTAGCCGGTCGGCACGAGCGGCTTCAACTTCTCGACCATCGCCAGGCCCGTCTCAAAGCCGAGGCCGGCGAACGTCTCGCCGACGTTGAATCGCTCGCCGTTGCGGTTGTTGGTTCTGTGGTCTTCGGGCGCGAACGTGGTGGTCGGCGTGTACTTCCCCGCGAGCAAGCCCGACGCGAGCGGCAGTCGGACGATGATCGCGACACCCGCCTTCGCGCAGCGGTCGAGCAGCCCGCTCGTTTCGGGCGTCTGGCGGAAGATGTTGAAGATGATTTGCAGCGAGGCGCAGTCCGCGTGTTTGAGGCACTCTTCCGCTTCGGCCGTGGATTCTACACTGGCGCCGAACCGCCTAATCTTGCCTTCTTGCTTCAGCGCGCGAACGGTGTCCCACACCTCCGCGCGCTTCAATTGCTCCAGCGGCAGGCAATGAAGTTGCGTGAGGTCGAGTCGCTCGATGCCGAGCCGCTTCAGCGAGTTCTCGGTGTGTTCGCGGATCATCTTCGGGTCGAAGTTACCGGGCCAGCCGGGTCGCGGGAAGCGGCCGAACTTCGACGCGATGAAGAAGTCCGCGCGCTTGTAGTCTTTCAGGAAGCGGCCGATGAGTTCTTCGCTGCGGCCGGCGCCGTACACGTCGGCGGTGTCGAGGAACGTCACGCCGGCTTCGACCGACGCGCGCAGCACGCCGAGCGCGTCCGTTTCGGCCACGTCGCCCCACTGGTCGCCGCCGATCTGCCAGCAACCCAGCCCCACTTCGGACACGTCGGCGCCGTTGAAATTTCGGTGCTTCATGGTGTGTTCCAACAGAAGCACCCGCTCCCTGACGGTCGCGGTTCACCACCGGTGAACCGCGACCGTCAGGGAGCGGGTGGTATGTACTACGGCTTACCGAGAAACCCGAACAGCAGGAACGGCGTCGCGATGATGAGCGGCACGCCGAAGATCGTGAACAGGACCAGACCCGCGTGCTTCGCGAACTTGCTCATGTGCGGCTCCGAGGTCGTGTTGCGGGACACGATACGGATTCCGCGTCAGCGCGGCCGGGCGCGGTTGTCGAACACGTAGTACACCGGCTCCGCGAACCGGCTCTTGCGAGCGGTCTCGGGCGCGATGCCGGCGCGCGGGCCGAACTGCCCTGCGTCGCCGGTGCGCGCGATGGTGCCGACCTTCGCGAACCCGGCGCGCTCGAAGAACGGGTTCGCGCGGCCCATCGCGGTCAGCGTTTCGACCCAGTCGATTGGGCACAGACTGCACGCGCGCCTCACGAACTGCGACGCGATGCCCGCACCGCGATACGTCGGGTGCAGTACCACTCTTTGAAGCAACCACAGGCGCTCGTTGAGCGCGGAAAGCGCGACGGAGCTGCGCGGGTCGGTGAGGCCGAAGAAGCGCGTGCGGAGCGACAGGCTCGCGGCCGGGGTCGCGAACACGCAGATGCCGACCGGTTCCTCGCCGTGCCACAGCAGGACGACGCGCTTCACGAAGGCAAGCCGCCGGCCGCGGTAATGCCACCGCGCGAAGTACGGCCAGTCGCGCGCGGCGCCGTCGGTGAGTTGCAGTTCGTGAACGAAGGAGACAAGTCGCCTTTGCCGCACCCGGCGCTCGACTTGAATCTCGCCGTCACCGCCACACCGCACCAGCACGTCGGGCGCGAGGTCTTCGACGATGTCGTCGTGCGTGGTGGCCGCGAGCAGCCCGACGCCGCTGCGCGCGACGAGCTTCCGCACGTTGAACGCGACCACCTTCGCGAGCGTGCGGTCGAGCGTCGCGGTGAACTCGTCGCACGCGACCCACGACCCCTCGGAGGGCTGACGCCCCCCCCGCGCCTCGGAGAGCGCCTGCGCGAGGTGGAAGCGGTAGCGTTGCCCTTCGCTCAACTCCGCCGGCGTGCGCAGGAGGAGCCGAGCTTCGGACAATCCGCACGCCGCGAGTTTCGCGAGCCGGTCCTCGACGGTTCCCGAAAGCGCGTCGATGAGCGGTGCGTCCGGCAGCGGCAGCGCGAAGGCATCGACCGCGCCGAGTTGTGCCGCCGTCGCGCGCAGCAGCGACGATTTCCCACTGCCGCTCGGCCCGACGAACAGCACGAGTTCGCCGGGGCGGATGTCGAGCGCGAGGTCTTCGCAGACGGTGTGCGACGGTTCGCGTTCCGGCAGCCCGAACAGGTCCGCGACGGCCGCGGTCGCGAGGCTCCGGCGCTTCGGCCGGAAGTCGTAACGAATGGTGATCGGCGCGAGCATGATGGGCCTCGTAACGAGTCGGAAGGGAGAGTAGAATGTGAGCGAACCGAACTGGAGGACGTGCGATGACACACGACGCGATGCCGGCCGTGCTGGAACCCGAAGACCTGTTGCGGATGCCGGACGGCGAGCGCTACGAACTGATCGACGGGATTCCGCGGGAGAAGTCGATGGGCGCGAAGTCGGAAGAGATCGGCGGGCTGGTGGTCACGCAGTTCAACATCTTCATCCGGCCGAAGAAACTGGGGCGCGCGTACCCGTCGCAGACCGGGTTCCAGTGCTTCCCCGCCAAGCCGAAACAGGTGCGGATGCCGGACGCCTCGTTCGTCGCGGCCGGGCGATTGCCGGACGATCGCTCGCCCGAAGGCTACATCAAGGTGGCCCCGGACATCGCGGTGGAGGTGGTATCGCCGAACGAGGAGTACGAAGAGGTTGAAGCGAAGGTCGCGGAGTACCGCTCCGCCGGTGTGAAACTGATCTGGGTCGTCAGCCCGAAGTCGAAAACCGTGCTGATCCGCCGGCTCGACGGCACCTGCGCCGAAGTGGGCGAAGCCGGCACGCTGTCCGGCGAGGACGTGCTGCCCGGCTTCGCGTGCGCGGTCGCGGAACTGTTCGTCTGATGTGCCCTTCCTGGGACCGCGGGCATCTTGCCCGCCGCGACACAGCGGACGGGACATCCGCGGTCCCAGGAGCGGAGGTTACTTCTTCTCGCGCTTCAACTCCAGGTACAGCAACTTCGAGTTCTTCAGCGTCTTGAACTCGGTCGGGCGTTCCTTCTCGCTGTCGGCTTCGGCGTAGATGATCTTCAGCGTATCGTCCTTCAGTTCGTAAATGCCCTCCCACTTCTTGTCCTTCAGCGGCCCCTCTTGGTGGACGTAGTCGAAGTGCTTCGGCGCCTTCGCGGGGTTCAGGATCAGGTCGCCCTTCAACTCGGTGCCGCTCTTCGTCTTGATGTGGAAGTTGTTGTCCTTCACGATCATCACCCCGCCGACGATGCGTTCGAGTGAGTCGCCGTCGTGTTCGGCCGCGACCACCGTCCAGGTGCCGGCCATCGCCTTCAGTTCCTTCTTGGCCGCGTCGTCGTCGGCCCGCGCCGCGGTGAAGGCGGCGAAGGCCAGCGCGCACCCGATCAGCAGAACTCGCATCGGCATCTCCCGGTTGAAGTGGACACGGGGGAGGGATACCGAGCGCATCGGGTGCGCTAACAGAAATTCGGAACGATGTGCATTCACCCTCGCGGGCGGTACATCACGTCGGTTCGCAGAACGTACTTGCGGCCACGTACCACACTTGCGCCCGCGTGAAGTTGGAGGTGTTCAAAGGCGAGCGCCTTGCCCGCGACGGGTCGGACCGCGAACCGCTGCTCGTCACCGCCGCGGGTGAAGAACAGCGTTTCGCCGCCCTCTTCCACGTCGCTCAGGTAGATCATGAACGTGAGTTTGCTCTCCTCGCCGGTGTCGCGCGAGACGCAGCCGTCGAAGTGCGGTAGGAACTGCTCGGCGGTGTCGTAGCGGTAGAACCGGAACCGCTCGTGCAGCCCGCAGGCGTCCGCGTCGGCCCGGTTCGCGGGCAGCACCGTCGCGAGCCGCTGCCACAGACTCGCGGCCAGCGCCGCGTCTTCGAGGAACGCGCGGGCGTTGTTCCGCAGTTGCGGGACCAACTCGCCGCCCACGGCCGCGGCCTCGTAGCCGATGGCCTCGCTGCGCGCGATCAGCCGCCCGCACTCCTCCGGCGAGAGGAAGCCGTGGACGACGAACACGTTCTCCGGATCGAGTGCTTCGAGTTGCATGATAGGCTCGTAAATGATCGGCGAGTTGCCGGACAGTCGTGTTGAACCCCATTAGAAATGTCCGGTGTTAACTCGATAGAAGTGTCCTCCTCACTCAGGCCGAGGAGGACACCCGATGATCGAGGTACAAGACCGGAATCGTGTCGCGATGAGTCAGCGTGAGCGTGATGTGCTCAAGGTGATGCA